>DATBYN010000446.1:0-3682 GCA_036513695.1 Bradyrhizobium sp.
GGCTACTGGTCGGTGCTGGTCTCGAGCGCTCCGTTCGGCTCGCACCAGGCGATTGCGATCGAGCCGGCGTCGCAGAACTTTCCCAAGCTCGCCAACAACGCGAAAATCAACGGCAACCGCTTTGCGCTGATGAAATGCGCGATAGGCGCTACGCGCGGCACCGCGCGGCTGTCCGGCACCAAGCACGAGGCGTTCAGCATCGCCGGTGGCGCGGGTGGCGGCGGCGAGGAAGTGCCGGTCATCGCGCTCGACAATCTGCTGGACGACGGCAGGATATCGGCAAGCGGAAAATACCTGATCAAGCTCGACGTCGAAGGCGTCGAGGTCGAGGCTATCAAGGGCGGCGCGCGATTGTTGCGGAGCGACAGCGTGTTGCTGTGCGAGGAGCATGGCAACGATCCGAACCACACGGTGTCGCGCTATATCCTCGAACAGACCCCGCTGAAACTGATCGTCTACGATCCGCGCTCCAATCGCCTGGAGACCGTCACCGAGCTTTCGATCCTCGACCGCATCAAGGTTTCATCCCACGTCGGTTATAACGTGTTCGGCACCGCAAGCCCCTTCTGGCAAAACCGGATCAATGCCTTGAACGCGAGCGCCGCGCACCGCATGCAATGAGAGACTGAACCAATATGTCCGTCCGCCGCCTCGCACCGAAGGAACTGCAGCCCGCGAACTTCATGTTCACGGCGGAGAATCTCGCCTGGGCGAAGGAGCAGATTGCAAAATATCCGCCGGGCCGCCAGGCTTCGGCGGCGATCGCGATTCTGTGGCGGGTGCAGGAACAGCATGAGGGGTGGGTCTCGGAAGCCGCGATCCGCGCGGTCGCGGACCTGCTCGAGATGCCCTACATCCGCATGCTGGAGATCGCGACGTTCTATACGATGTTCCAATTGCAGCCGGTCGGCAAGAAGGCGCATGTCCAGGTCTGCGGCACTACGCCGTGTCGGCTGCGCGGCGCCGGCGATATCATCGAGGTTTGCCAGAGCCGGATCCATCATGATCCCTTTCACCTCTCCAAGGACGGCAGTTTCAGCTGGGAAGAGGTCGAGTGCCTCGGCGCCTGCGTCAATGCACCGATGGTCTTGATCTGGAAGGATACCTACGAGGATCTGACCAAAGAGAGTTTTGGCAAGGTGCTGGACGGCTTTGCCTCCGGCAACCCTCCAAAACCCGGACCACAAAACGGACGTCAGTTCTCCGCCCCCATGGGCGGGCCGACCACGCTGAAGGAGACCACATGATGCGTCTCCGGAGATTGCAGGCGGCAGGGCCGGGGAGTGTCGTAGCGATGAAGAACTGGCGCTATATCGCTCTACACGCGGTAGCAGCTGCGGCATTCATTTTCCTGCTGCAGCGCTACGTGCTGCATGCGTCGTTTGAATCATGCCTGTTGTGGGCGCTCGTCTTCGGCGGATGCGCCGCAGGCCTCGCCTACAAGCAAACCAACCGCTGATTCCCAAAGGGAAGCTTTACGTCATGCTCGATGACAAGGACCGCATCTTCAAGAACCTCTACGGGCTTCAGGACTGGGGTCTCGAAAGTGCGCGGCGCCGCGGCGCCTGGGACGGCACCAAGGCGATCATCGACAAGGGCCGCGACTGGATCATCAACGAGATGAAAGCCTCCGGCCTGCGCGGCCGCGGCGGCGCCGGCTTTCCGACCGGTCTGAAATGGTCGTTCATGCCCAAGGAATCCACCGACGGCCGGCCGAGCTATCTCGTGGTCAATGCCGATGAGTCCGAGCCCGGTACCTGCAAGGACCGCGAGATCATGCGGCACGATCCGCATCTTCTGGTCGAGGGCTGCCTGCTCGCCAGCTTCGCGATGGGCGCGCATGCCTGCTATATCTATGTGCGCGGCGAATTCATCCGGGAGCGCGAGCATCTGCAGGCCGCGATCGATCAGGCCTATGAGGCAAAGCTGATCGGCAAGGACAATGTCAACGGCTGGCCGTTCGACCTCTACGTGGCGCACGGCGCCGGCGCCTATATCTGCGGCGAAGAAACCGCGCTGCTCGAAAGCCTCGAAGGCAAAAAGGGTCAACCGCGCCTGAAACCGCCATTCCCGGCCAATGTCGGTCTCTACGGCTGTCCGACCACCGTCAACAATGTCGAGTCGATCGCGGTCGCACCGGACATTTTGCGACGCGGCGCGGCGTGGTTCGCCGCCATCGGCCGCCCCAACAATGTCGGGACAAAGCTGTTTTGCATTTCCGGCCATGTCGAGCGTCCCTGCAACGTCGAAGAGGCGATGGGGATCCCGTTCCGGGAATTGATCGAGCGCCATTGCGGCGGCATTCGCGGCGGCTGGGAGAATCTGAAGGCGGTGATCCCCGGCGGCTCCTCGGTGCGTATGGTGCCGGCCGAACTGATCATCGATACGCCGATGGATTTTGACAGTCTCGGCAAGCTGCGCTCGGGTCTCGGCACCGCGGCCGTCATCGTGATGGACAAATCGACCGACCTGATCCGGGCGATCGCGCGGATTTCCTATTTCTACAAGCATGAGAGCTGCGGCCAGTGCACGCCGTGCCGCGAGGGCACGGGGTGGATGTGGCGGGTCCTGACCCGGATGGCCGACGGCCGCGCTCATAAGCGCGAGATCGACATGCTGCTGGAGGTGACAAAGCAGGTCGAGGGCCACACCATCTGCGCGCTCGGCGACGCCGCAGCCTGGCCGATCCAGGGCCTGATCGCGCATTTCCGTCACGAGATCGAAGCACGCATCGACGAATATTCGCGCAAGGCCGATGTCGACGACATCGGCGTGCGCGATCCCGCGCATATGGTGGCGGCGGAGTAATGCTGATGTCGCAACCGAAAGTCCTGTGGTGGCAGAAGTTCGGGACCCTGGCGCAGATGGCGCAGGCGGCCGTGGCGCTGCTCGGCTTTGTTGCGATCCTGTTCCAGATCAACGAAATCCGCTCCAACACCCGCGCGGCCAGCGCGCGGCAGGCGTTTTTGGGCTATACAGATTTGGCGTTCCGGAACCCGAAATTCTCGCAGCCGGACTATGATGCGATCAAGGCAGGCAGCCGCGAGGAGAAGGTTCAGTATGAGAGTTTTGTCTCCTACTTCCTCTATGCCTGCGAGGAAGCGACCGCCGCATTCGCCGGCAGCCGGGAGTGGCTCGCCTCCTGCGACTACGATCTGAGGCCGCATCTGCGGTTTCTGTGCGAGAAGTCCAACGCCGAACCGGCCTATCTCGCGACCTACAGCAGCAGCACCCAGCAATGGGTGCAGGCATCCATGAAGACCGCCAGCGTCACACCACCCGACTGCAAGCTGGGAAAGACCTGAATTCTATGACCAAACTCATCGTCGATGGCAAAGAGATCGAGGTTCCCCCGGAATTCACGCTGCTGCAGGCGTGCGAAGCAGCCGGCGCTGAAATTCCGCGGTTTTGCTACCACGAGCGGCTGTCGATCGCGGGCAATTGCCGGATGTGCCTGGTGGAGATCAAGGGCGGCCCGAAGCCGGTCGCAAGCTGCGCCTGGGGCGTCCGCGATTGCCGTCCCGGTCCCAAGGGCGAGCCGCCGGAAATCTCCACCCGCTCGCCGATGGTGAGGAAGGCGCGCGAAGGCGTGATGGAGTTTTTGCTGATCAACCATCCCTTGGACTGCCCGATCTGCGATCAGGGCGGGGAGTGTGACCTGCAGGACCAGGCGATGGGCTAT
>DATBYN010000447.1:0-5007 GCA_036513695.1 Bradyrhizobium sp.
GCCCTGCGTCACGCCGCTCCCTCGCGTCAGTTCGACGACGGTGATCTCGTCGGAGCTGACGACCTGCTCAAACACGGCCCGCCGTGTGGGATCGGCAAGCGCGCGCATGACGGCGTTGATGGGAGCGGCTTCGGTCATGGGAAACCAATAGCATGCGCTAATTGATTAGTCAATACTAATTTGTTAGGTTGATGGTCCGTCAATTTTTTCCGATGCCCGCAGCGGGGTCATCCCGTTAACCAAGCGATTTATTTCAGGGTCACTTTTCAAACAGAGACACTACCGCCTCTTGACACTTGGAACAGAAAGGGAACAATGTTCTTCTTATGTTCCAATCCAGGAGGCGGCCATGTTGAAGATATTCGTGGAAGAAGCGGCGGCGCTGGCGTCGATCGCGCTGTTTGTCGGGATGATCGCGGTCTGGGCGCAATTGATCCCCCAACTCTGACGATCGCCTTGGGGCGCTCCGTTGGGGACGCGCCCTGGGGAAAAGCCGGACGGCGGACGACAATCGCGCGTTCCGCGTGGACTCATCCGGTCCGAGGCATCACCATTGAGCGGCGAGTCGGCCTCATGGGCGCGCTCGTTCCCTCAAGCCCCGTGATGCCTCCTCTCCATGACCCAAAAACCTTCGGCCATGTCCAACGCCGGATTTGTTCATCTCCACGTCCATTCCGCCTATTCGCTGCTGAGGGGATCGATCAAGATCCAAAAGCTCGGCGAGCTCGCAAAAGCGGACCACCAGCCGGCGTTGGCGCTGACCGATACCGACAATATGTTCGGGGCGCTGGAATTCTCCGACAAGATGGCCGGCTACGGCATCCAGCCGATCATCGGCTGCGAGCTGGCGGTCGATTTCGGCGACCAGGACCCCAATGCGCGCAATGCGCTGGCCGCGACACCATCGCGGATCGTGCTGCTCGCGGCGCGCGAGCGCGGCTACCGGAGCCTGATGCGGCTCAATTCGCGGGCGTTTTTGGAGACGCCGACCCATCAGTCCCCCCACATCAAATTCGAATGGCTGCAAGGTGAGGCCGAGGACCTGATCGCGCTGACCGGCGGTCCCGACGGGCCGATCTCGCTGGCGCTCCACGCCGATCATTTAGCGCTCGCGGCAAGCCGCTGCGAGGCGCTGGCGGGCCTGTTCGGCGACCGGCTCTATGTCGAACTGCAACGCCACGGCATCGACCGCGAACGCCGGGTCGAGGCCGGTCTGATCGATCTGGCTTACACCAGGGGGTTTCCGCTGGTTGCGACCAACGAGCCGTATTTTGCGACGGCGGACGATTACGAGGCGCACGACGCGCTTTTGTGCATCGCCGGTGGGCGTCTGATCGCCGACACCGACCGCGATCAGCTCTCGCCGGATCACCGCTTCAAGACCCGTGCGGAGATGGCGGTGTTGTTCGCCGATGTGCCGGAGGCGCTCGCCTCTACCGTCGAGATCGCAGAGCGTTGTTCATTCCGCCCGACGATGCGCAAGCCAATCCTGCCGCGCTTCACGGTGGGTGCCGGCACCAACGCCGCCGACGCGGCAAGCGACGAGGCGGTGGAACTGCGCCGCCAGGCCGAGCAGGGGCTGTCTGGCCGGCTGAAAATCCACGGCCTCGCGAAGGGTACCACCGACGAAGACTACCGCGCTCGGCTCGCCTTCGAGCTCGATGTCATCACCCGGATGAATTATGCGGGCTACTTCCTGATCGTCGCGGATTTCATCAAATGGGCGAAAGCCGAGGGCATTCCGGTCGGTCCCGGCCGCGGCTCCGGCGCGGGTTCGCTGGTAGCTTATGCGCTGACCATCACCGATCTCGATCCGATCCAGTTTGGCCTGCTGTTCGAGCGGTTTCTCAATCCGGAACGCGTGTCGATGCCCGACTTCGACATCGATTTCTGCCAGGACGGCCGTGATCAAGTGATCCGCTATGTGCAGCAGCGCTATGGCAGAGACCAGGTCGCCCAGATCATCACCTTCGGCACGCTGCAGGCGCGCGGCGTGCTGCGCGACGTCGGGCGCGTGCTGCAGATGCCGTATGGGCAGGTCGATAAACTGACAAAACTGGTGCCGCAAAATCCGGCCGCGCCGGTGACGCTTTCGGCCGCGATTGCGAGCGAACCGAAACTGCAGGCATTTCGCGACGAGGACCCGGTGGTAGCGCGGGCCTTCGACATCGCGCAGCGTCTCGAAGGCTTGACCCGGCACGCGTCTACCCATGCCGCGGGCATCGTGATCGGCGACCGGCCTCTAAGCGAGCTCGTGCCGCTGTATCGGGACCCGAAATCCGACATGCCGGTCACCCAATTCAACATGAAATGGGTTGAACCAGCAGGGCTCGTAAAATTCGACTTCCTCGGCCTGAAGACGCTAACGGTGCTCGATCTCGCCGTAAAACTATTGAAACGCCGCGGCATCGATCTCAATCTGGCGCGGCTGCCGCTCGACGACGCGCCAAGCTACGCGATGCTGGCCAAGGGCGATGTGGTCGGCGTGTTCCAGGTGGAAAGCCAGGGCATGCGGCGGGCGCTGGTCGACATGCGGCCCGACCGTTTCGAGGACATCATCGCGCTGGTGGCGCTGTATCGCCCGGGCCCGATGGCGAACATTCCGACCTATTGCGCGCGCAAGCACGGCGACGAGGAGCCGGAATACCTGCATCCGATGCTGGAGCCGATCCTTAAAGAGACCTTCGGCGTCATCATCTACCAGGAACAGGTGATGCAGATCGCGCAGGTGATGGCCGGCTATTCGCTCGGCGAAGCCGATTTGTTGCGCCGTGCGATGGGCAAGAAGATCCGAAAAGAGATGGAGCAGCAGCGCGAGCGTTTTGTCTCAGGTGCGGTCGAGCGCGGCATTTCGCGCGGGCAGGCCGATACGATCTTCGAGCTATTGGCAAAATTCGCCGATTACGGCTTCAACAAGAGCCATGCCGCCGCCTATGCGCTGTTGTCGTATCAGACCGCCTACATGAAGGCGCATCATCCGGTTGAATTTTTGGCGGCGTCGATGACGCTCGACCTCAACAACACCGACAAGCTCTCGGAATTTCGCGCCGAAGCGCAACGGGTTGGGATCAAGGTCGAGGCGCCCTCGATCAATCGCTCAAGCGCGACCTTTGAGGTCGCCGACGGCACCATCTACTACGCGCTCGCAGCTCTCAAGGGCGTCGGCCAGCAGGCGGTCGAACTGATCGTGGAAGCGCGCAAGGACGGACTATTCACTTCGCTCGCCGATTTTGCCGCTCGCGTTAATCCGCGGGCGATCAACAAGCGCGTGATCGAGAGCCTGGCGGCGGCCGGCGCGTTCGACAGCCTCGATTCCAATCGCGCGCGGGTGTTCGCGGGCGCGGAGGCGATCTTGGCCGCCTGCCAGCGCAGCCACGAGGCCGCGAGCATCGGGCAGAACGACATGTTTGGGGGCGCCGCCGATGCGCCGACCATCATGCTGCCGCAGCTCGAGCCGTGGCTGCCGGCCGAACGGCTGCGGCGCGAATACGACGCCATCGGTTTCTTCCTGTCGGGCCATCCGCTCGACGATTACGCGACCGTGCTGAAACGGCTGCGGGTACAGTCCTGGGCGGAATTTTCGCGCGCGGTCAAAACCGGCGCGACCGCCGGCAAGGTCGCGGCAACTGTCGTGTCGCGCATGGAGCGGCGCACCAAGACCGGCAACAAGATGGGCATCATGGGGCTGTCCGACCCGACCGGCCATTTCGAGGCCGTGCTGTTTTCCGAAGGGCTCGCGCAATATCGCGACGTGCTGGAGCCGGGGGCTGCCGTGCTGTTGCAGCTCGGCGCCGAGTTGCAGGGCGAAGACGTTCGCGCCCGCGTGCTGCACGCCGAGCCGCTCGACGAAGCCGCAGCAAAAACCCAAAAGGGCCTGCGGATTTTTGTCCGCGATACCAGGCCGCTCGAATCGATTGCAAAACGGCTGCAAATGCCCGAAGCAGGGCCGCAAGGCGCGGCGACGCGCGGCCAGCAGCCAAAACCGGCTGCGCCTTCCGGCGGGGCGGACGGCGATGTATCACTGGTGATGATGCTTGACCTCGAAACCGAGGTCGAGATGAAGCTTCCCGGCCGCTTCAAGGTCTCGCCGCAGATTGCCGGCGCGATCAAGGCGGTATCGGGCGTGGTGGACGTGCAAACCCTTTGAGCGGAGTTTCCGATGTGCGAGATGTGCCCGCAAAAATCCAATCTCGGGTTCGGACCTTCGCGGCGCGGCCTGCTGCTCGGTGCAGCGTCGCTGCTTCTTACCAACGCGGCCGGCGCCAAAGAAAACAAAGCGCCGCCGAAGCCGGAGAACGTGCTGTCACCCGATGCCGCGCTCAAGCGGCTCATGAAAGGCAATGAGCGCTACGCCGAGGGCGAATCGCGGCGTCACGATTTCAAGCGTGAGCGGGAAGCCTTGGTCGGAGGTCAAAATCCCTTTGCCGCGATCCTGAGCTGCGCCGATTCACGCATCGCGCCGGAATACGCCTTCGATACCGGCCGAGGCGACCTCTTCGTGTGCCGCGTGGCCGGAAATTTTGCCAGCGACGAGACGGTCGCCAGTCTGGAATATGCCGTCGCCATCCTGAATGCGCCGCTCATCCTGGTGCTCGGCCACGAGAGCTGCGGCGCGGTCGATGCGACCATAAAATCCCTCAAGGACGGAACGACATTGCCGGGACACTTGCCCTCGCTGGTCACAGCCCTCGCACCCGCGGTGAAGGCGGTATCGCAGCAGGGCGGCGATACGCTCACAAAGGCGATCCGCCAGAACGTGGTCGACAACGTCGCCAAACTGCGCTCGGCAACGCCGATCCTCAGCGCCGCGGTCGAACAGGGCAAGCTCAAGGTTGTCGGGGGCATCTACCGGCTGAAGGATGGCGAAGTCGACATGGTCGCCTGAGGAAGCGCGAGGCCGCAGACGAGGCCCGCGCCTCACCATATTTCGATGCTGTTGCAACCACACCGTGTTTCTGGTTAGCCTGCCGACGGGCTTTGGGCGTTGGGGGCAGGATGTTTTGGCGT
>DATBYN010000448.1:0-7874 GCA_036513695.1 Bradyrhizobium sp.
CGCTTCGCGGCCACGGCTATTCAAGCTCGATGGCGCCGCCACGTCCGGCGATGGAACCTCAATGAGCCTGTCGCGGAGCGCGAGATGGCCACACCCGGTAAGGGTTCATCGTGGGGCGGTCGCTCTCATTTCGCGGTGAGCCGTGATTGAGCACGGCCAGGGGATGCGGCAGCCTGTCGTCCGGCCGAAGCACGATGGCTTCCAACGCAACGGATGCCGGTCTACTCGATCCGGGAATGATCACAGGGATTTTCACTTCGTCCAGACGAATTTCCTCAGCCCGGCCTTGCCCGCTCGACGTGGCGATAACGATGAGCGTAAGCAGAACGGCGGTACCAGAAAGTCTGAAGCTTGTCGCAAAACTCATCGATCGCACCCGCGAGGGTGTTCAGCACGTATCCGCGTCCGTTAGCGAACACCAAGCAGTCTCGCTTACTCCATCATGTTATGCTGCTGCCAGCGCAGTAGATAGGCCTGGAGCCGCCAGATCATGGCCGACAGCGCGACCCCCACCAACATCAGCACAATCACCGCGACCATCATCCCCGACGCCTCGGCGCGTGCCTCCGACTCGATAATCAAGCGGCCGATGCCCCGCTCCGCCCCGATGAATTCGCCGACGATGACGCCGATCAACGCGAAAGAAATTGCCGGAGAAAGTGAGGCAAAGACCCAGGCCATGGTCGAGGGGATCACCACCGTGCGTGTAATCTGCCACTCGCTGGCGCCTAGCAGCCGCGCGACGTTGACAAAACCTTCGTCGATCGAGCGCGCGCCCTCAAACGTATTGAAGAAAACCAGGAACACGACCACGATCCATGATGTCACGACTTTCGAGGTGTCGCCGATCCCGAATGCCAACACGATGATCGGCGCCAGCGCGATCCGAGGAATGGAATTCACCGCCGTTATGAACGGTTGGAAAATGGCGCTGAGCTGATCGGAGCGGCCCAGTATTAGCCCGGCGGCAAAGCCCGTTGACACACCGATCACGAAACCGAAGAAGGTATTCTTCAGTGTGATGGCCGTCGCAATCCACAAATTATTCTCGTTGCGAGCCATGCACTTGGCGAAATCGCCGCTGAACCAGCCATTGAACACGCCCATCTTCGACTTGATACAGCTCACGATGAGAAAATGTTCGAATATCTCGGAGGGTTTCGAAACGAAATACGGGTCGAGTAGATCAGGCACCAGCCCGGGGACGCTGGCATGCAAATCATATCCCCATTGCCAGGTCGAAAGCACACCGACACAGATCAGCGCCTGCCATGCAAGTATGCTGATGGGCCGCCGGATCCTCATGGGCTGTGTCCCTTGACGAATTCTTCGCCGAACGAGTGCCAGATGTGCTGGAATAGCTCGGCGTAGCGCGGCGTCTCGCGTACCTTTATTGCATCGCGCGGCCGCGCAAAGTCGACCCCGAACATGTCCTTGATCATGCCGGGGCGTGCCGAAAACAGGATAATACGGTCCGCCAGCGTCAAGGCCTCGCCGAGGTCGTGGGTCACGAATAAAACCGTTTGCTGCTCGCGCTCCCAAATTCGCAGCAAGACGTCGTGCATGTCGATTTTGGTGTGGGTATCGAGCGCACCAAACGGCTCGTCCATCAGCAAAATCTGCGGCTCGACAACCAGCGTCCTCATCAGGGCGGCGCGCTGGCGCATTCCGCCAGACAGCGCCGATGGGTAAGCCTGTTCGAAGCCCTTAAGGCCCGCCTGCGCCACGCAGGCCGCAACACGCTGCTTGCGTTCCCCCTCGGGAACGCCGGCCAGTTGCAGACCATAGCCGATGTTATCGGCTACCGTGCGCCATGGAAACAGGGTGTCGCGCTGGAACACATAGCCGACATTGGGCGTCGCTTTGCCGGCAACGACAGGAGTGCCGTCGATCAGGATCTGGCCGCTCGAGGGCCTTATCAATGTTGCGATCATGTTGAGGATGGTGCTCTTGCCGGAACCGGACGGCCCTAGCAAGGCAACAAATTCGCCGCGCCGAACGCTGAAGGAGACATCCCGCACCGCCTCGACTGCCGTGCCCGCGAGCTGGAACGATTTACTCAATCGCCGGACATCGATTCGCTGCGGAGGCGGCGCCGCAGACATGCCTTGCATCTTCAGATCATGGGCTCTCAAGTCGGATATGCTTTTCGTGCCGCCTCGATAAAGCTGGGGCTGATCACTTCGGCAATCGTGAGCGGCTTGATACCGGTCATTTCCCGAAACCACACTTTTTCGCCCCGCGCCCAACCTGCCGCATCGATGCTGGCTTCATAGTCGACGACCTTTTGGAGTGACGTGATCTCAAGAATGTTGGCGCTGCGTGACGTACTGCCTACATAAGGCTCGATAGTGCTGTAGATCTCGTCAGGCGAATGCACCTTAATCCACTGTGTGGCCCGCCATAGAGCGGTGACGAATGCCTGCATCTTCGGCGGATCCTTGTCGATCGTCGACTGCAGTGTGAAGTGCGAGGTAACTGGGACTTTACCACCGATATATTTGTTCCAGATCGCTTCGTCGGTGCCATCGAACAACAGGGCTCCCCAACCTTGCTCCACCGATTCATTCAGCAACGAAAGCGAGCTCACGAGCACGTCGACCTGCTTTGTCTTCAGCGAACCCAGCATGGTATCGACATTGCCGGTGCCAATCCAGGTGACTTTGTCGTCGAGCCCCATGGTTTCCATATAGTAAGAAGCCCAGACATGATTGGTGCCCCCGAGTGACGACACCGAGACGATCGGCTTGCGTCCGTCTGGCCTTTTCCAGGCCGCTAGCGCCTCGAGCGACGTGATGCCCTGGTCTTTGAGGTCTTTGCGGATGATAAACATTACGGAGCTGCTGCGGGTGTCGACCGGCATCAGCACGCGACCGGCACGGCCGTGATTGCTGAGCTGCATCGGATGGGTGATATCGCCGATACCGATGTCGCCCTGAGAAGAGGCAATGATCTCGCGCGTCTTGACGCCGCTGCCGCCCTGGATCAGCTTGCAATCGAGGCCCGCTTCCTTGAAGTATCCAATTCTGTCGGCCACGAATTGGGTCTGATAAACTGGCACCGCGACCGGATAGATCACGCGGCCGGTCTTGTCTTCGGCCCGCGCAGGACCAGCCGCGATAGACACGCCGGCCCCGGCGATGATCGTCAACGCCGATCGTCTCGTGAAACGTTTGGTCATCAGGCGCGCTCCCTCTCCTTGCTGACGGCCTGTTCCAGGGCGTCGAGCACCGCGTCACCCATTTGCTCGGTCGAAAGCTTTGTCGCGCCCCGCTCGGCAATGTCGGCTGTTCGCGCGCCGGCTGCCAAGGCGGTATCAACCGCGTTTTCGAGCAGGGCCGCGTCGTCGGGCCGGTTGAGCGTCATCCGCAGCATCATGGCAACGCTGAGAATGGAGCCGAGTGGATTGGCGATGCCTTTGCCCGCGATGTCAGGCGCGCTGCCATGGACCGGCTCGTAGAGGGCCTTACGGCGACCGAAACGGTCGACCGGACCCAGCGAGGCCGACGGCAGCATGCCGAGCGAGCCCGACGCCATCGCCGCGCAATCCGAAAGGATGTCGCCAAAGATATTGCCGGTCACCATCACATCAAATTGCGCCGGCTGCCGCACGATCTGCATCGCGGCGTTGTCGACATAGAGATGGCTGAGTTCGATATCGGAAAACTCGGCAGCATGAAGTGCGATGACTTCCTCGCGCCATAGCACGCTGGTCTCGAGCACGTTCGCCTTGTCTACCGAGCAGACCTTGCCCTTTCGCGTGCGCGCCAGTTCGAAAGCGGCCCGCGCCGCGCGGCGGATTTGGTTGGTGGTGTATTGCTCGGTGTTAAAGCCGCGGCGCTGCCCGTCGGCGAGTGTTTCGATGCCGCGCGGCTCGCCGAAATAGATGCCGCTGGTGAGCTCGCGGATGATGACGAAGTCGACACCCCTGAGCACATCGGCCTTGAGTGGCGCCGAATCGGCCAAGGCCGGATTGGCGACGATCGGCCGAAGATTTGCATACAGATCGTACTTGCTGCGCAACGATAACAGGCTTCCCGCCTTGCGCGCCGCCGCCGGAACCTCCTTCGTCTCCGGGCCACCGGTCGCGCCCCAAAGGATCGCGTCGGCTTCGTCCATTGCCTCCGCAGTGTCCTGCGGCAATACCGTGCCGGTCGCGAGATAGGGAATGAGGCCGTATTGCGCCTCGCGCAGGATCATCGGAGCATTTCGCCGTGTGGCAAACCAGTTGAGCACGCGATGCGACTGCGCCGTCACTTCCGGGCCGATGCCCTCGCCGCCGACCACCGCCACCTTGATCATGTTGGACGGGCTGTTCATGCCGATTTCCTTGCGAAATGGATCCACGGCCGCTCTGCGCGGTCAGCTGCCTGAAACGCGCGGATTTCGTCATCGCGCTGCAATGTCATCGCGACCTCATCGAGACCTTCGAGTAATCCGGTGCGCCGGCGTGGGTCGATCTCGAAACGGTGCCGCTGCCCTGTTGGCGAGGCGATCGTCTGTTCCTCAAGGTCGACACCGATACGGCCCGAACCCTGGGTGAGTTCGATCTCTGCGGCTAGGTCATCGACGATCGTCTTGTCGACCACGATCGGCAGAATGCCGTTCTGAAAGCAGTTGGCGAAGAAAATATCGCCGAATCCGGAGCCGATGATGGCGCGGATACCCATTTCCTGCAGCGACCACACCGCCCCTTCACGGGAGGAACCGCAGCCGAAATTGGAGCCTGTGACGAGGATTTCCGCGTGCCGGTAAGGTTCGCGATTGAGAATGAAATCGGGGTTTTCCGAACCGTCAGGCAGATAACGCAGCGAGCCGAATGCCCATTTGCCTAAAGTGCCGCGAACCGAATTTCCGACCAGACGCTCGATGCGGATGATGACGTCTGTATCGATGTTGCTGCGCATGATAGGTGCAGCAATCGCGCTTAGTTTGGTGAAGGGCTTCGGCATGCTAGCGCTCTATGGTCCGAACGTCGGTGATGGCCCCTGCGATCGCCGCCGCCGCCGCCGTGGCTGGGCTCGCCAGATGGGTGCGCGCGCGCGGCCCCTGGCGGCCGATGAAATTTCGGTTCGAGGTCGATACGGAGCGCTGGCCGGGAGCGACGGTTTCGCCGTTAGCGGCCAAGCACATCGAGCATCCCGGTTCGCGCCATTCGAAGCCGGCCTCAGTGAAGAGCTTGTCGAGCCCTTCGGCAACCGCATTCCGCTTGACTGTCTCCGAACCCGGCACCACCCAGGCGCGCACGCCGGGCGCAACCTTGCGGCCGCGCGCGACGGCTGCGGCGGCGCGCAGATCGCTCAGCCGGCTGTTGGTGCACGATCCGATGAAGACCCAATCGATGGGCGTGCCGGCGATCAGCGCTCCGCCCTTGAGACCCATATAGTCGAGAGCAGTTTCGATCGCGGCGCGCCGTGCCGGATCGGCAATCTTGCTTGGATCAGGGATGCGACCGTCGACGCCGATGACATGCTCAGGGCTAATGCCCCAGGTCACCTGTGGAATGATTTTTTCAACGTCGATGATGACTTCCTTGTCGAACACCGCGTCGGCGTCGCTCGGAAGCTGGCGCCACGCCGCGGCGGCCCTCTCCCACATCTCGCCTTGCGGCGCGTAGGCGCGACCGCGGATATATTCATACGCTTTCTCATCCGGCGCGATCAGGCCCATTTTGGCGCCGAGCTCGATCGAAAGATTGCAGATGGTAAGACGGCCTTCGATCGGCAGATCGCGGATCGCGCTGCCGGAATATTCGACGGCGTAGCCGGTTCCGCCGGCAGCGCCGACGTGGCCGATCAGCGTCAGGATGAGATCCTTGGCGGTCACGCCGAACGGCAATCTGCCCTCGAAATTGACACGCATGGTTTTCGGTCGGCGCTGGATGATGGCCTGCGTTGCCAGTACATGCGTGAGTTCGCTGGAGCCGATCCCGAAGGCCAGTGCGCCCAATCCACCATGCGTGCAGGTATGGCTGTCACCGCAAACGATCAGGCAGCCGGGAAGGCTGAGGCCAAGTTCGGGCCCGATGACGTGGACGATGCCCTGACCGGGCTCGTCGACATCGAACATCGCAATTCCGCTGGCCGCAGTTTCCACCCTCAGCGCCGCCAGTAGTTCCTGTCCGATCTTGCTTGTGCCGGCCCGCCCGTGTGCCGTCGAAATCGCGTGGTCCGGCGTCGCGAATGTCAGTTCCGGATTGTGGACCGAAAGATTGCGGCTTTTGAGATCGAGCAAGCCGCGCGACCCGCCGAGATCGTGCAACAAATGACGGTCGACGTGGAGGAGATCAGTATCATCGCCGATTCGCGCGATGACATGCTGGTCCCAGATCTTAGCCAGCAATGTACGGCCGGGCTTTTGCAATGGCCTATCCTCCCCTATTATCACTCAGGCCAGCGGGGACGACCGCTCACCGTGTTTGCACGGTGTTGTTCAGACCTAAGCCTCCCGTATCAAAGCATGGCAGGCTACCACTCGACCAGAGCCTACCCCGAATGACAGCCAACGGTACGCCGCTAAGCTGTCCTTTGCGATGCAATATCACACCATCAAGCACCTAAATCACCGAGCGAGTCATGTCCCACCCCAAACGGCGGGGCTGAACGACAACTACCCAAAAACAAAAAAGAGCCCGACGGCCGTCAGGCCACCGGGCGTTGTTGCAATCTCGGACACATTTATGGACTTGCCGATGCTCTGCTGGAGGCACCGTTCAAACTTCAGCCGACCTCAACCGTTGCGACCATGCCAAAAACCCCCGCCTCAGCCAGCGCTGCCATGCGCGTTTCGTCATAACCGAGCTGCCTGCGCAAGACCTCCTTTGTATGCTCGCCTAGCAAGGGCGCGGCCACTGGGTCGACGACTGGCGTCAGACTGAGATGAATCGGCGATTCAATGTTCGGAACAGAACCCGCGGTCGGGTGCGGAATCTGACTAATGCGATGGCGCTCGCGCACTTCCGGCGAGTCGAAAGCCTCCTGGACGGTGCGAAGATAACCGACGGGGATGTTGGTCGATTTCATCTTCGCCACCCAGTTTTCCCGAAGGTCTTGCACAAAGATCCCGGTGAGGATTGCGCGCAGCTTCTCCTTGTTGGCCGTTCGCGAGCGCCGGTCGCCGAATTCACCGCTGGCGAGATCAGGCCGACCGAGCACTTCGATGACAAGACGGCGATATAGTCGGTCATTGGCGCAGGCGATATAAAACGGCGCGTCGGACCCATGGTAGACTCCGACGGAAGGAGACCCATTCGGCGAATTGCCCTGACGGCTCGGATTCACGCCGGTCATCAAGTAGGCCATGCCGTAAAACTGGGTCATCGCCACCGCTATATCGAACAGCGCCACCTCGACATGCTGGCCTCGGCCGATCCGGTCGCGGGCAAGCAGCGCCAGCAGGATGGCGTTGCAGGCTGACATGCCCGTCGTCATGTCGACCGCGGGCGGTCCAGTCCGCACCGGCGGCCCATCGGGAAATCCGTTGAGCGACATGAACCCACTTTCGGCCTGCGTGATCGGATCGAAGCCGGGCCGGGATGCAAACGGCCCCTGGCGGCCATAGGCCGAGATCGAGCAATAGACCAAACGGGGATTGGTTGGCGCGACCGAGGCATAGTCGAGGCCATACTTCTTCATTACGCCGGCGGAGAAATTTTCCACCACGACGTCCGCCCGCGCGATCAATTCGCGCGCGATGTCGCGCGCCTCGGGTTTGGTAAGATCGAGAGCGATTCCGCGTTTGTTGCGATTCAGGTTAACGAACGCAGCGCTTTCTCCGGCAAGATCGGCGTGCTCGTAACTCCGCGTATCATCGCCGCCGTCCGGGTTCTCGATCTTAATGACTTCCGCGCCAAAATCGGCGAGCGTTTGCGTGCA
>DATBYN010000449.1:0-4471 GCA_036513695.1 Bradyrhizobium sp.
CTGGAATCGCCCGGTTGCGGACTTGCATCAGGAAATGCGCATACGCGTAACCTGCGAGCAGCAGCGACTGAAAAAACACCATCGCCACCGACCACACCGCCGGCGAGCCGCCGAGCCGCGGCAGCACCATCTTGGTGAACAGCGGCTGCACCGAGAACAGCAACAGCGCACTGACGAAGATCGCCGCGGTATAGACGATCAGCACCAGCCGGTTTCGGCTCGCAGAAGGCTGGTCCGTGGCGGCGGACGGATCGGGAGAACGCATCAGAACTCCGGCTTGAATCCGGCGGGCGCCGGCGGCAGGATTTTCGGCGAGGCACGCGCCGGAGGCGGCAATGGAGCATATGGCAGCGCGGCGGGCAATGTGGGGCGCGGAACCCACTTGACGTTGGGCCGATAGCAGCGTCTTCGATAAGCGCGTCATTCCGGGGCGATGCCCAGCATCGAACCCGGAATCTCGAGATTCCGGGTCTGGTGCTAACGCACCATCCCGGAATGACGACACTCGCATCGATCAAACCTTCTTGAAGCGAACATGAACGAAACGGACGTTGTCATCATCGGCGCCGGGCATAACGGCCTCACTTGCGCGGCCTACCTCGCAATGGCTGGCTTGCGCGTCAAAGTGGTGGACCGCCGCAAGGTGGTCGGCGGCGCCGCCGTGACGGAGGAATTTTATCCGGGCTTTCGCAATTCGGTCGCGGCCTACACGGTCAGCCTGCTGAACCCGCAGATCATCGCCGACCTGAAGCTGCATGATCACGGCCTGAAGATCGTCGAACGCCGCGCCCAGAATTTCCTCCCCTCCCCCGACGGCAGTTACCTGCTCACCGGCGAAGGCCGCACCCAGGAGTCCGTGGCGAAGCTCAGCGAGCGCGATGCTGAACGACTGCACGCGTTCACTCGCGAGCTTGAAGTGATCGCCGACGTGCTGCGCGCCCTCGTGCTGCGAGCGCCGCCGAACCTGGTCGAAGGATTCGGCGTGAGCGCGATCAGAGAGGCGTTCAGTGCGCTCGGCGCTGCCAGCATCCTGCAAAAACTTTCGCTGGACCAGAAACGCTCACTGCTCGATCTGTTCACCCGTTCGGCGGGCGAGATGCTGGACGATGCCTTCGAGAGCGACCTGGTCAAGGCGCTCTACGGGTTCGACGCCATCGTCGGCAATTACGCGAGCCCTTATGCGGCGGGTTCGGCCTACGTGATGCTGCACCATGCGTTCGGCGAGGTGAACGGCAAGAAGGGCGTCTGGGGCCACGCCATCGGCGGCATGGGCGCGATTACGCAAGCGATGGCGCGCGCGGCCGGTGCGCATGGCGTCGAGATCGGGCTGGATGCGGGCGTGCGTGAGGTGATCGTCAAACACGACCGCGTCATGGGGGTCGTTCTCGATAATGGCGAGACGATCAGCGCCAAATATGTCGCCTCCAGCGTCAACCCGAAATTATTGTATACGCGGCTGTTGCCGGCCGATGCCTTGCCCGCGGAATTTCTCGCGCGCATCAAGAACTGGCGCAACGGCTCCGGCACGTTTCGGATGAATGTCGCATTGAGCGCGCTGCCCTCGTTCACGGCGCTGCCGGGCGACGGCGACCATCTCACCGCCGGCATCATCATCGCCCCCAGTCTCGGCTACATGGATCGAGCCTGGCAGGACGCGCGGACACACGGCTGGAGTCGCGAGCCCGTGGTCGAGCTTCTGCTCCCCTCGACATTGGACGACACGCTCGCCCCGCCGGGCCGGCATGTCGCCAGCCTGTTCTGCCAGCACGTCGCGCCACAACTGCCTGACGAAAAATCTTGGGACGAGTATCGCGAAGAGGTCGCCGATCTCATGATCGCGACGGTCGATAAATATGCACCAGGTTTTGCGGCGAGCGTGATGGGTCGGCAAATCCTCTCCCCGCTCGACCTGGAGCGGCAGTTCGGCCTACTCGGCGGCGACATCTTTCATGGCGCGCTGACGCTGAACCAGTTGTTCTCCGCGCGCCCGATGCTGGGCCACGCCGATTATCGCGGGCCGCTAAAAGGCCTCTACCATTGTGGCAGTGGCGCGCATCCCGGCGGTGGCGTCACCGGCGCCCCGGGCCACAACGCTGCGCGCGTGATCTTGGGGGATCACCGGGCGCTGTTTGCGTGAGCGGCGCTGCGGCTCCGAAGCTTCCGATTCAAATTTCAAACAGCCAAGTTGGGTTCAGCCGTCATTGCGAGCCAACGGGTCGGCGCAAGGCGCCGCCCAATGACAGGCTCCGAAGCAATCCAGCTTTGGCGCCACGATAAGAAAGCTGAGCGCCGGTACAGATGAATTCACGATGGGACTACGCAGCGAACGCGGTGCTCTCCCCTCCCCCCGCGCGCGCAGCGCGTGGCGGGGAGGGGTCGGGGGTGGGGGGTGGCTCCGCAACTTCGACGCCGACATGGGGAATGCGCGGAGAGACCCCCCACCCCCGACCCCTCCCCACCGCTGCGCGGGGGGAGGGGAGCAGATGCCGTGCGCGAATTTCGGGGGGTCACCGGGCGCTGTTGGCGGCGGCGCGCGTCAGAGCGCGGCGTGGATCGCCTTGCAATGTGCGACCAGGCTTTGCTTCGACATGAGACATTCCTTGAGCGGCGTGTCGATGTCGTAGAAATGGATGTTGGCGATGAATCCATACACTGCCGCATCGATGCTGCCGGGCTTGGCTCCGAACATGTATCCGCTGCCGGGAAGCAGATTCGCAAGCGCATCGAGATCGGCGATGCCACGGGCGTAGGCGTCAGCCGGTTCGTAGCGTCCGATGCCCTGAAAGTGGTAGCGCTTGAAATTGAATTCCCGGGCGCCTTCCAGGGCTTCCACCGTCAGCACCGGGTAGGCGTGAACAAACAGATCCCTGAAGCGCGGCCAGAAGCGATCGTCCTTCCAGCGCGAGTACGACATCACCCAATAGAGATCATCAAGCGTTCGCCTGATGAGAAGATGGGTGGTTCGCTGGGCCGGCGTCAGCCCGTTATCGATCGTGAGCGCGTATTTCCGGGTCAAATGGCCGATGATCGCGTCGCTGTCGCCGATGGTCGCGTCATCGTCCACGATATAAGGCAACTGGCCGCGCGGCGCTTTCGACGCGTCGAAGATGTGTTCATGCCGGAACGCGACCTTGCACAATTTCAGGAAGGCGTAGACCTTGAGGCCATAGCCGTTGTTGTCCGCGACGCCGCAGAGTTCCGGGTAAGAAAATAAAGTAAGCATCGAAAATCCTGAAATGCCTGATCAGCCCGCGATTGACACTCGGCAAGGGGCGCGGATCATAATAGCGCGTCCAACCAGGTTCGTCTTTTTTTCGGGAGAACGACGTTGGCTCAAAGCGAGATTGATGCGATCCGGGCATTATTGGGCTCCAAGCCGCGGCCGGTCGGATGGGCCGAACGGCGCCAGCGGATCGAGGAAGTGGGATCGGTCTGGCCGGTCGCCGACGATGTCAGGCTCGATGCGGTCGATTGCGACGGCGTCGCCGGCGAATGGTCGCTGGCGCCGGGCAGCGATCCGTCCCGTGTCCTGCTCTATTTTCATGGTGGCGGCTATTGCTCCGGCTCGATCCTCAGCCACCGCCGGCTGGTGACCGAAGCCGGCCGCGCCGCGTGGATGCGCACGCTCGCGATCGACTACCGCCTCGCGCCGGAGCATCCCTATCCGGCCGCGCATGACGATGCCATGACGGCCTGGCGCTTCCTGCGCCGGCAAGGCATCCCGGCTGACGCCATAGCTGTGGGCGGCGACAGTGCCGGCGGCAATCTCACGATCACGCTGATCAACCGGCTGCGCGCGGCCGGCGAGGCCATGCCCGCCTGCGCCTGGCTGATCTCGCCATGGACCGACCTCACGATGTCCGGCGCCACGCTCGATACCAAGGACGCCGTCGATCCGATCATTCACAAGGCCTATCTCGAGGAATTGGCCGACGCCTATGCGCCGGCGCCGATCGATCGCCGGAACCCACTGATCTCGCCGCTATTTTCGCCATTGCACGGTTTTCCGCCGACGCTGATCCAGGTCGGATCGGCGGAGGGGCTAATTGCGGACGCCACGCGGTTCACGGAGGCCGCCGGATCGGCCGACGTCGATGTCACGCTGGAGGTCTGGCCGCACATGATCCACGCTTGGCCATTGTGGAATGCGAAGCTTGAGGACGGCCGCCGCGCATTGGCGAAAGCGGGAGAATTCATCCACAGGCATTGTGGATAGGCTGTGGAGATGCAGTGGATGAGCGGGTGGAAAAGCTCGTGGATGAGCGCTGGAAAAGTCGGTGAATTTATCCCTGAAACTCCTGTGGGCCGACTGTGAAGAGCCCGAGTATGACCGGGTGCACAACGCTGCGGATAACGCTTGCGTCCGGCGTCGATAGGTTGTGAACAGGCGGCAGTGTCCCGATTTGAAATTTACCCTATGCTACGCGGAAAGTGCCGAAAGGAGCCTGACATGGTGGCGATCAATCGGAAA
>DATBYN010000450.1:0-2219 GCA_036513695.1 Bradyrhizobium sp.
CGACTGGTCGGATCAGGACCTGTTGGATGGTTTTAAGCTGACCGGCCTGTTCCTGCTGCGCTACGTGCTGGAACCACGCGGGCAGGGCCATTCCGACGCCCGCGAGGGATTTATCAATGCGGTGGCCAAGCACCGGGCGAGGGTTGGTTCGGCATAATCTCAGCCGTCGTCCCTGCGAAAGCAGGGACCCATAGCCACCGATATAAGTTGTTGGAAAGCCGTCTCCCCCAGCGCTAAATTGCGCCGCCGCGGCGTCGCGATGAGCGCAATCGCGCTCACGCTGGGGGTCCCGGCTCAAGGCCGGGACGACGGACTGCCCTGATTTCGCGGCTTGCCCGATTCGCTGACAGCGGATAACCCGTCCCCATGGGAAAAGCACTGATTCCGCCGGAACCGGCCGAAGTTCACGAGGTGATGCTGCGCGATGCGCTGGAAGAGCGCTATCTCGCTTACGCGCTCTCGACCATCATGCACCGGGCGCTGCCGGACGCCCGCGACGGCCTGAAACCCGTGCATCGCCGTATCCTTTACGGCATGCGTCTGCTGAGGCTCGATCCGGGCACGCCGTTCAAGAAATCGGCAAAAATCGTCGGCGACGTGATGGGCTCGTTCCATCCGCATGGCGACCAGGCGATCTACGATGCCATGGTGCGGTTGGCGCAGGATTTTTCCTCGCGCTATCCGCTGGTCGACGGCCAGGGCAATTTTGGTAACATCGACGGCGATAATGCCGCCGCCTACCGCTACACCGAAGCGCGCATGACCGAGGTGGCGCGGCTGCTGCTCGACGGCATCGATGAGGACGGGGTCGAGTTCCGCGCCAATTACGACGGCCAGTCGAAAGAGCCGGTGGTGCTGCCCGGTGGCTTTCCAAACCTGCTCGCCAATGGCGCGCAGGGCATCGCGGTCGGCATGGCGACCTCGATCCCTCCGCACAATGCCGCCGAACTGTGCGACGCGGCGCTGCATCTGATCGACAAGCCCGAGGCGAAGTCGAAGACGCTGCTGAAATGGGTCAAGGGTCCGGATTTTCCGACCGGCGGCATCATCGTCGACTCCAAGGAGGCCATTGCGGAGGCCTACACTACCGGCCGCGGTTCGTTCCGCACCCGCGCGAAATGGGCCCAGGAAGAGGGCGCGCGCGGCACTTGGGTGATCGTCATCACCGAAATTCCCTTTATGGTGCAGAAGTCGCGGTTGGTGGAAAAGATTGCCGAGCTGCTCAACGAAAAGAAGCTGCCGCTGGTCGAAACCGTCCGCGATGAATCGGCCGAAGACATCCGCCTTGTGATCGAGCCGAAATCGCGCGCGGTCGATCCGGAACTCTTGATGGAATCGCTGTTCCGGCTGACCGAGCTGGAAAGCCGGATTCCCTTGAACCTCAACGTGCTGGTGAAGGGCCGCATCCCGAAGGTGTTGGGCCTCGCCGAATGCTTGCGCGAATGGCTGGACCACCTGCGCGACGTGCTCGTGCGTCGGACCAATTATCGCAAGGTGCAGATCGAGAACCGGCTCGAGGTGCTCGGCGGTTACCTGATCGCGTACTTAAACATCGACAAGGTGATAAAAATCATCCGCACCGAAGATGAGCCGAAACCAGCCTTGATCAAGGCATTCAAGCTCACCGAGGTGCAGGCCGACGCCATTCTCAACATGCGGCTGCGCAGTTTGCGCAAGCTCGAGGAATTCGAGATCCGCACCGAGGACAAGAACCTTCGGAACGAGTTGAAAGGAGTCAAGGCGATCCTCGCTTCCGAAGCCGAGCAGTGGTCCAAAGTCGGCGAACAAGTGCGAAAGGTCCGCGACATCTTTGGGCCGAAGACGCCGCTCGGCAAGCGCCGCACGCATTTTGCCGACGCGCCCGAGCATGATCTTGCCGCGATCGAGGAAGCGTTTGTCGAGCGCGAGCCGGTCACCATCGTCGTCTCCGACAAGGGCTGGGTGCGTACGCTCAAGGGCCACGCTGAAGATCTCTCGGGGCTGACGTTCAAGACCGACGACAGCCTCGGTTTTGCGTTCTTCGCCGAGACCACCTCAAAACTCCTGCTGTTTGCCACCAATGGAAAATTCTATTCGCTCGATGTGGCAAAACTGCCGGGCGGGCGCGGCCATGGCGAGCCGATCCGGATGTTCATCGACATGGAGCAGGACGCCGCGATCGTGTCGCTGTTCGTCAACAAGGGCGGCCGCAAATTCCTGATCGCAAGCGGCGAGGGCCA
>DATBYN010000451.1:0-3567 GCA_036513695.1 Bradyrhizobium sp.
GCTCATTGAACATGCGGATGAATGCGACCGGCAGACCAATTCGGCGCGAATGATCCGGGACCTTGCGGCAATTGTCCAGTGCGCGATCGATCTCGGCAATCACGAAGACCTGTGGCTTCGCCGATATTCCTGCTGCATGTCGACCAACACGACTACGTCACGCAGGGCTTGCCCTTCGGCCGGACCGGTCTGCCGCCCGTAATTCCGGTTCCGGGCATTGGCCAAGACCGAACCTAAGGACACCGAGGCTCAGCACACCGAGGCTCAGCGCTCGAAGCTCCGGCGCCAAAATGCGGTGGGTCCTGGACCCGTCATGGTTGTGGATTGCTCGATATTCTGCCAAGCTCAGCAACCAGCAGGGGTCCTGTATGCATCTCACACTGGAAAGGGGCGTTCCCCCTGAGGAACGCCAGAAGGTCGCCCTCGGCACTCTGACCGGTTGGGACGCGGCTCGGGTTTTTCTGCAAGTGCTCCGCGGCCCCGCCCTGTTCACGCGCCACCGGGCCGTCGCCAACGGCGCCGGAATCGGTGTACTTTCGACCTATGCCTGTGCGCTTGGCGGGAAGATAATACCTCTGGAGGTTGAATTGCGCCGGCGATACGATATTTGGCCGTGGTATCGTCCCGGTTGTGGCCGTATTCCTACGGTACGGCACATGATCGACTGGCTGGCGGAGGCGTTTAGCCCTACAAAATCCCCGTGGTTTAAAGACGAATTCATCCATCCCAGCGAATTTAAATCGGTATATAAGGGTGAAACCCTGACCCATTTATTCGGGGGGCTTCTCGACCGAAGGACGGTAAAACCAGAATGAAACAAGCAGCGAAGAGAATGAAGCAGCGCAGTGCGGGCAAACCCGACATTGAACTGGGGAAGCGAATCCGGCTGCGCCGCGTCGAGCAACGGATCTCGCAAGCGGAGCTTGGTGACAAGCTTGGCGTGAGCTTTCAGCAGGTTCAAAAATACGAGAAGGGCGTCAACCGTGTCGGCGCCGCCCGTCTCCAGCAAATCGCCACCGCGCTCGATGTCCCCGTCACATTCTTCTACGACGGTGACGGCAAGGCGCGTGAGGTGGAGAGCCTGCTGTTCCTCGACAGCGCGTTCAGCCTGAGGTTGCTTCGCGCCTACAGCAAGATCAAAGACCAGACCGTGCAACGTCAGCTGGTGTCCTTGATGGAATCGATCGCCGCGAACGAAGACTAGGCGTCGGGCGTCTGGCCGAAATGGCCTCGCGAACCCGATGTGCTGCGCCGCGGATGTGATCGATCATGCCAAGCGGGTCGGCCGGCAGGCCATCGCCGCTCAGGCCCATGCTGCCGCCGTAGAAAGTGGCGGGAGGTGATCGCTCGCTAGTCCCGCGCGATCTGTATCAGCGCGATTCTTGTCGGCTCGATATCGAGAACCTTCAGCGGCACGCCCCTTGTTGCGCGTCGCTGCCTTAAGCGCGGCTATGCAGCCCGGAGCGGTCGAGGGAAAATCGCCCTCGACGCGATGGCCGCATTGGCTCTCCCAACGCCAAGCTTATTTCAGTCGGCGCGTTTTTGCGAACCACATCCGCTGCTGGCGCGACATAGCAAGGGGATGCCAAGGTCCAATCCGGGCCTGGTGGCGCTGCAACAGCCGCAATAACAACTTAATCGGAACGCAACTCTTAAGGGGCTACATTTGCGAGCACGCCATTTGCGGATCGGGTGCGATTCCGTTCGACCGGTCTGCAGCGGCCGAGCCTGTTGATTTCACACTCAGCGCCCAAGGGCATCAGACATGCGAAGAATGACAATCCTTGCCATCGCCACGATGCTTGCGACCGCGCCGGCGTTCGGCCAGAGCCCGGCTCCCGCCGGCGCCGGCACAGCGCCGCCCCCGGTCAAGCCGGCAACGTCGGCGCCGGCGGGCGTGGCAAATCCGGCGCACGCCACGCCGGCAAATCCCGCGCATGCAACGGCGGCAAAGCCAGCCGCTCCCGCATCCACCCCGGAATCGCGTTCCGCGGCGGCGCTGGCGCTGTCACACGAGCCGACCTTCGACGAAGGCACTGCGCAGCGGATCAAGGAGGCGGCGCTGAGCTATTCGGATATGGCGGTGCGCGGCGGATGGCCGATGATCCCTGCCGATGCGAAATTCGCAATTGGCGTGGCTGGGCCGAATGACGATCTGCTGCGCCAACGTCTTCTGATCAGCGGCGATCTCGCTACCGATAAAGCGAGCGGGCCGTTCGACGACATACTCGCCGAGGCCGTAAAGCGTTTCCAGGTGCGCCACGGACTCGCGGCGACGGGAACGGTGACGCCGCGCACGCTGGTCGCGCTCAACGTCCCCGTGCAGAAGCGCATCAAGCAGCTCGAAGCCTCGCTCGAGCGCCTCCAAAATATCAATTTTGCATTCGGGCAGCGCTATGTGGTCGTCAACCTCCCCGCGACTTTTGCGGAAGCCGTCGAGAATGATCAGGTGGTGCGGCGATATCGGGTGATCGTCGGCAAGACCGAAAAGCCGTCGCCGACGCTGACCGCCGAAATCACCGGCGTCGTACTCAACCCGACCTGGACGGTGCCGTCATCGATCGCGAAAACCGAAATCTCGGCGCATATGCGCAAAGACCCCGGCTATCTCTCCCGCATGCACATGGAGGTGCTGGATGCGCATGACACCCCGATCGATCCGCACGCGGTGGACTGGTCCGGCACCCATACGCCGAATTTTACGGTGCGCCAGCAAAACGGCGCCTGGAACGCGCTCGGTGCGGTGAAGATCGACATGCCGAATCCCTATTCGGTCTACATGCACGACACCAACCAGCGCAATCTGTTCAGCGACGATTACCGCTTCGACTCCCATGGCTGCTCGCGGGTCGACAATGTGCGCGACCTCGCCGCCTGGCTGTTGCAGGAGGAGATGGCGAAGTGGAACCGCGCCGCGATCGATGCTGCGATCGCCACCGGCCAGCACCAGGAGATCGCGCTGCCCAAGAAAGTGCCGGTGGCCTGGATCTATCTCACGGCGTGGATGACAATGGATCAGACCATCCAGTTCCGCAACGACATCTACGACCAGGACGAGCAACTCCTGGAAGCGACCGCCGAGGAAGCGGCGTTCTTCAGCCAGGCCGCCAATCATCCGCTGACGGCGCATTTGGCGCAGTAAGCGTTTTGGGATTGTTGATTGCGCGTTCGGGGCGGCGCCGCATGTTCGGTGCCACCTCTCCCGCTTGCGGGGGAGGTCGACGCGCTCGCCAGAGCGCGGCGGGTGGGGGAAACTCTCTCCACTAGCGCCAGAGTTCGTGGCGGGCACCCCCACCCCGCCCTCCCCCGCAAGAGCGGGAGAGGGAGCCCAGCACCATTGCCCAGACACCGTAGCAATGCTTCAATCTGGTGCTACTCCCATCCACCGAAAGCGCCCCGATGCTGAACGTCCCAAAGGCCACCGACAAATCCTTCGCCGACGGCAAGATCCTGCAGAGCGTCACGGATGGCGTCGGCGTCATCACCTTCAACAATCCCGAGAAGCGCAACGCCATGTCGCTCGACATGTGGGAGGGGCTCGGTCACGCATTGGTCGAATTGCGCGAC
>DATBYN010000452.1:0-8066 GCA_036513695.1 Bradyrhizobium sp.
TCAGATCGAGAAACTGGTGCCGCAGCCGCAGGAGGCGGTGGCGTTGGGATTGACCACGCGGAACGAGGCGCCGATCAGATCGTCGACGAAGTCGACTTCGGACCCCGCCAGGAACGGCACCGAGGCCGGATCGACCAGCACCACGGCATTTTCACTCGATATCACGAGGTCGCCTTCCGCCTGCGCGCGCTCGATGTCGAATTTGTATTGAAACCCGGAGCAACCGCCGCCTTCGACGCTGATCCGCAGCATGGCGCCATCGCCCTCGGTCTTGAGGATTTGGGAGATGCGGCGGGCCGCCCTCTCGGTGATACTGACCGCGGTCGTCATGGCAAGGTCTCCAATTACAGGCGCGTCATACCCAATTCATTTGGTCTGGCGCGCCCGACATAGTTAAGTGCGCCGCAGAGCAGAATCAAATGGATAAGGACTAAATCCCCGTGTCGGTCGGAATGGCTGCTGCTCGCGCCACCTATGCCTGCGACCCCGATCGCAGCCGCGGACGGCTGTTTTCCGAGCCGCCGAGCCGGACCCGGAGCCCGTTCCGGCGCGATTGCGACCGAGTCATCCATTCCACCGCATTTCGCCGCCTAAAGCACAAGACGCAAGTTTTCGTGTTCCACGAAGGCGATCATTACCGCACCCGGCTGACCCATTCGCTCGAGGTGGCCCAGATCGCCCGCGCGCTGGCCCGGCAGCTCGGGCTCGACGAGGATCTCACGGAAACCCTGGCGCTGGCCCATGATCTCGGCCATCCGCCGTTCGGTCACGCCGGCGAGCGGGCGCTGGACGCCTGTCTGCAGGCCCATGGCGGGTTCGATCACAACGCACAGACGCTGCGCGTCGTCACCGCGCTGGAACATCGTTATCCCGATTTCGACGGGCTCAATCTGACCTGGGAAGCGCTGGAGGGTATCGTCAAGCACAACGGCCCGCTGACTGCGCGTAACGGCACCGCGGTCGGGCGTTACCGCGAGCACGGCATTCCCGTCGGGGTATCCGAATATAACGCGACCTACGACCTGGAATTATGGAGTTTTGCCTCGCTCGAGGCCCAGGTCGCAGCGATCGCTGACGATATCGCCTATGACGCCCATGACATCGACGACGGCCTGCGGGCCGGGCTGTTCACGGTCGATGATCTCAAGGTGATGCCGCTCACCTCTGAGATGATCGCCGAAATCGACAGACATTATTCCGGTCTGGATGACGTCAGGCGCGGCGCGGAACTGGTGCGCGAGCTGATTTCCTATTTAATCGCTGGGGTCTTCTCGGAATCGCGGAGGCGCCTGGAATTGGCTCGGCCGACATCGGTCGACGATGTTCGCAACCATGGCGAGGTGCTGCTCGCGTTTCCGGTCAGCGTCGCGCAGGCCGAAGCCGAGATCAAGTCATTCCTGAAACTGCATATGTACAGGCACCGGCGGGTGATGCGGGTGATGGGTGAGGCGGAAGCGATCCTGTTCGACCTGTTCGCGCGCTATCAGAAGACGCCGTCCGACCTGCCGGCCGAATGGCTGCCGCCGGCCGGCTGGAACGCCGAGAGCGAGACCGAGCGGGCCCGGCGGATCGGCAATTTTATCGCGGGGATGACCGACCGTTTTGCCATCACCGAACACCAGAGGCTTTTTGACTCGACCCCGGATTTGCGTTAGGCGGCGGCCTCAAAGCCGTGACATCGGCGCAATTTCCGGTCTTAAGCCTTAGCCCATGGTCGACAAAACCCCAGCGCCGCACCTTTTTGCCGACGTGCTCACACGCGTGCACGCGGTTTGCGGCGCGCTCGCTGCGGAGGGCGGCTGGCCCGCGGGTATCGACCTGTCCCGCGTGGTGGTCGAGCCGCCGCGCGACGCCAGCCACGGCGACATGGCGACCAACGCCGCGATGGTGCTGGCCAAGGAAGCCAAGGCAAAACCGCGCGATCTCGCCGAAGCGATGGCCATCAAATTGCGCGCCGATGATTTGATTGCGTCCGTCGATGTCGCCGGTCCCGGTTTTATCAACCTGACCTTGAAGCCAAAGGCCTGGTCGGACGCGCTGCGCACCGTGCTGAGCGAGGGCGAGAGCTACGGGCGAAGCGGGCTGGGTGCGGCCCAAAAGGTCAACGTCGAATATGTCTCCGCCAATCCGACCGGACCAATGCATGTCGGGCATTGCCGCGGCGCGGTGTTCGGCGATGCGCTGGCCGGGCTTTTGACGTTTGCGGGATACGATGTCACGCGAGAATACTACATCAATGACGCCGGCGCTCAGGTCGATGTGCTCGCGCGCTCGGCTTACTTGCGCTATCGCGAGGCGCTCGGCGAGGCCATCGGCGAAATTCCGGAAGGGCTTTACCCCGGCGACTATCTGAAGCCGGTAGGCCAAGCGCTGGCGGCAGAGTATGGCGACAAGCTGTTGACGCTATCGGAAGCGGCGTGGCTGCCGCTAGCGCGCAGCAAGGCCATCGTGATGATGATGGACGAGATCAAGGCCGATCTCGCCGCGCTCAATATCAAGCACGATGTCTTCTTTTCGGAACGGTCGCTGATCAATGGCGGAAATAACCGCGTCGCCGAAACCGTCGATTATCTTCGTTCGAAGGGCGACGTCTATGAAGGTCGCCTGCCGCCGCCGAAGGGGGCGCCGGTCGAGGATTACGAAGACCGCGAGCAGACACTGTTTCGCGCGACCGCCTATGGCGACGATGTCGATCGGCCGCTGTCGAAGTCCGATGGCTCCTATACCTATTTCGCTTCCGACATCGCCTATCACAGGAACAAGTTCGATCGTGGCTTTGCCGACATGATCGACGTCTGGGGCGCCGATCACGGCGGCTATGTCAAGCGGGTGCAGGCGGCGATCAAGGCGGTGACTTCGGGCAAGGCCGCACTCGATGTGAAGATCGTGCAGCTGGTAAAACTGCTGCGCAACGGCGAGCCGGTAAAGATGTCAAAACGCTCCGGCGATTTTGTCACCCTGCGCGAAGTCGTGGACGAGGTCGGCAAGGACGCCGTCCGCTTCATGATGCTCTACCGCAAGAACGACGCGGTGTTGGATTTCGACCTCGCCAGGGTGATCGAGCAGTCCCGCGAGAACCCGGTGTTCTATGTGCAGTACGGCCATGCCCGCGGCCACTCGGTGTTCCGTAACGCCCGCGAGGTGGTGCCGGACCTGCCGGAGGAGGCGGGCGAGCGGGCGGCCTATCTCGCTACCGCTCCGGTCGAGCGACTGACCGACCCGGCGGAGCTGGGCCTGCTGCGGCAATTAGCGCTCTATCCCCGGATGATCGAGGCGGCAGCGGTGGCCCATGAGCCGCACCGAATCGCTTTTTATCTGTATGATCTTGCCAGCGAATTTCATGCGCTCTGGACGAGGGGGCGCGATTTGCCCTATTTACGCTTCATTATCAATAATGATGCAGAGATCACAAGGGCGCGACTGGCATTGGTCCAGGGCGTCGTCTCGGTCCTGGCATCGGGTTTGGCCATTTTGGGCGTCAATGCTCCGGACGAGATGCGGTAGTTAGGGGCAAATACCGCTCGCATGGGGACCTGTGGGGGTATCTGACATTAGGCTGATTCGCTTTCGAAGATCGTAAGATCGGAAGAGTGGGTTGGCAGCTTTCCCGAAGGGGACGCATCATCACAATGGCTGATCGGTATCAGGACAAACCTTTCCCCGCGGAGGACGATTATGACCGCGGCGACGATCCACGTGCCCCAAGGGGCGACAGCGATCCGCTGGCGGAGCTTGCGCGGCTGATCGGCCAGACCGATCCTTTCGGCGCCGTGGGCCGTGCCAATCCGCCGGTCACCCCGCGCGCTGCCGCGCGCGATCCGTATCCGCCTGCGCCGGCGGAGGAGGAAGATTTCGATGATGCTCCGCCTGCCGCGGGCCCGCCGCCATGGATGCAACGTGCCAACCGGCAGGAAATCCCAAGGGAGATTCCAAGGGGACTTCCAAGAGAAATCGCAAGCCAGGAAGCTCCGCAGGAGGATTATCCGAGCGCAGTGCATCCGCTGCAGCGCTATGCGACGCAGCGTGCCGCGCCTGAACCGGTCTATGAGGAGCCGCACTACGAGGACGCCGAGCAGGAGCCCGATCCGTCGCGCTATGACGACGCGCTGTACGGACAGCTCGATGCGGGCGGCGAGGACCAGCAGCATCTGACCTATACAGAAAAGCCTTACGCCTATCAGGACGGCTATGACGACGGCGCCGAGTATCAGGCTCCGAAGCGTCGCGGCGGCCTGTTCACCGTCGTGGTCGTGCTTGCGCTGGCGGTCGTCGGCACCGGCGCTGCCTTTGCCTATCGCACTTATGTCGGAACGCCCCGCAGCGGCGAGCCGCCGATCATCCGGGCGGATGCAGGTCCGACCAAGGTCGTGCCGGCACCGTCCGACGGCAGTGCCAAAGTCCCGGACCGCATGACGGCGGGTGACGGCACCGAGAAGATCGTTCCGCGCGAGGAGGCGCCTGTCGACGTCAACGCCAGGTCCGGCCAATCCGGCCCTCGCGTGGTATTTCCGCCGCTGAACCAGAATGGTAATCCGCCGTCCGCGGCTAGCGTGGCGCCGACCGGTTCCGCACTGGCAAGCGCCAGCAATGGCACGCTGCCGAACAACGAGCCGCGGAAGGTCAAGGCCTTCCCAGTACATGGGGACCAGCCTGACGGAGCCGCAGCGCCCGTGGCGGCGCCCGCGCCAACCCCGGCAGCGGCTGCAAAACCGGCAACGGGCGGGAAAACAACCGCGACGCGCAACCCGCCAACGTCGGCCAATGCGAGCGCCACCGGGCCGCTGTCGCTGGCGCCGGGAGCCTCCCAACCGGGCCCGGCCGCCCCTCCGACTCGCCTTGCCGCCACCAACCCGGTCCAAGCCGCACCAAGCGGAAGCAGCGGCGGCTACGTCGCGCAGGTGTCCTCGCAGAAAAGCGAGGCCGACGCGCAGGCCTCCTACCGGACGCTGCAGGGCAAGTACCCGTCTGTGCTCGGATCGCGTAGCGCCCAGATCAGACGCGCCGACCTCGGCGAGAAGGGCGTCTATTATCGCGCCACGGTGGGGCCATTTGAAACCTCCGACGAGGCGTCCCAGTTCTGCGGCAGCCTGAAAACTGCCGGCGGTCAGTGCGTTGTCCTAAGGAATTAGCGGCCGTTTCCTTGACCCCTGACCTGCGCGCGGGCTAATCGGCCGCATGAGCACGTGCGCATTCATCACTGGCGTATCCGGCCCGGCGCTGAGCCCCGCAGAGCGCGAATTTTTGCGCACGCAGCGCCCCTGGGGATTTATCCTCTTTAAGAGGAATATTGAGACACCATTACAAATAGCTACACTCGTTCGTGAATTGCGGGATTCGATCGGTCAACCGGAAGCGCCGGTCCTGATTGATCAGGAGGGCGGCCGGGTCCAGCGCCTCGGTCCGCCGCATTGGCCGGTCTATCCGTCGGGCGCCTTGTTTGGGGTGCTTTACGACCGTGATCCGGCGCTTGGTCTATCCGCGGCGCGGCTGAGTGCACGGCTGATCGCAGCCGACCTGGCCGATTTGGGCATTACGGTGGACTGTTTGCCGCTGGCGGACATGCCGGTCGCCGGCGCTGATGCCGTCATCGGCAACCGGGCCTACGGAACCGAACCGAAAAAGGTCGCCGCGATCGGCCGCGCGGTGACGGAAGGCTTGGAACAGGGCGGCGTATTGCCGGTGCTGAAGCACATTCCCGGCCATGGAAGGGCCACGGCCGACACGCATTTCAGGCTTCCGGAGGTCGATACGCCGAAAACGGAGCTGGAACGAACCGATTTCGCGGCTTTCCACCCCCTGGCGGACCTGCCGATGGCCATGACCGCACATGTTGTGTTTAGCGCGCTCGACCCCGCCCATCCGGCGACGACTTCTGCGACAATCATCCAACAGGTGATTCGCGGCGTGATCGGGTTCCAAGGTTTGTTGATGAGTGATGATGTGTCGATGAATGCGCTCTCGGGATCGATCGCAGAGCGGACCCGGGCCATTTTTGCTGCCGGCTGCGACGTGGTCCTGCATTGCAACGGCAAGCTCGACGAAATGCGCGAGGTCGCGGCAGAGACACCGGAATTGGCGGGTTTGGCCTTCGACCGTGCCCGGCGGGCGCTGGCGTCACGCAAAGTCCCGCAAGCCTTCGATCGCGTCAGGGCGCGGGCTGAACTTGATGCGTTGCTCGAACGGGCGGGAATCCTAGGCGCATGACCGCGGAAATTTTGTCTTTTGAAACCGGGCGGCCGGCTGAACTCTCCGACGACGAGCCGGCGCTGGTTGTCGACGTCGAGGGGTACGAGGGCCCGCTCGACCTCTTGCTGGCGTTGGCGCGGCAGCAAAAGGTTGATCTCGCAAAAATTTCGATTCTGGCGCTGGCCGACCAGTATTTGGTGTTCATCGAGGCGGCCCGGAAAATCCGGCTCGAGCTTGCCGCCGACTATCTGGTGATGGCGGCGTGGCTGGCGTTCCTGAAATCACGGCTGCTGCTGCCCGAACCCGCGACCGCCGACGGACCGAGCGCCGAGGAAATGGCAACCGCGCTCGCCAACCGGCTGCGCCGGCTCGAGGCGATCCGGGAAGCGTCGAACCGGCTGATGAATCGCCCGCAATTGCAGCGCGACATCTTTCCGCGCGGCAATCCGGAGCAGATAGCCGAGATCAAGCATCCAAGGTTCACCGCGACCCTGTTCGACCTGCTGACCGCCTACGCCGCCCAGCGCCAGCAGCGCGTGCTGGCAACGGTCCATCTGACCAGGCGCACGGTGTGGTCGCTGGCGGAAGCGCGGGCCTCGCTGGAGCGCCTGGTCGGGATCGCGGAGGACTGGAGCCGCCTCGACGAATATCTCTTGAATTACGTCGTCGATCCTTCGCAAAAGGCCACCGTTTTTGCGTCCAGCTTCGCAGCCGCGTTGGAACTGGTCCGGGAAGGCGAGGTGGAACTGCACCAGAAAGAGGCTTTTGCGCCTTTGTATTTTCGAAAGCGTTCGCCGCAACCAGGTCCCGGCGCGATGACCGCGCCGGATCTGCCGGCCGAGTAAATGGAAGAAGGAGACCTTGCCATGGCAAGTCTGGCGGAAAAACGCAAAGCCGATCCCGAGGAGAGCGCGATTGACGCGCAAGCGCGGCCCGAGGAATTGCGGCTTCTCGAAGCGTTGCTGTTTGCCGCCAGCGAGCCCCTCGATCAGGCAACGCTTGCCAAGAAGATGCCGGACGGCGTCGACATCAAGGTTGCGCTTGCCCAATTGCAGGCGGATTACGCCTCGCGCGGCGTCAATTTGGTTCGCGTCGCCAACAAGTGGACCTTCCGTACTGCGGGCGATCTGTCCTGGCTGATGACGCGGGAGACGACCGAGACGCGGCGGCTGTCGCGCGCGGCGATAGAAATGCTCGCGATCATCGCCTATCATCAGCCGGTGACGCGCGCCGAGATCGAGGAAATCCGCGGCGTGGTGACCTCCAAGGGGACGCTCGACGTGCTGCTGGAGACCGGCTGGATCAGGCCGCGCGGCCGCCGCAAGACGCCGGGCCGTCCGCTGACCTTCGGAACCACCGAAGCCTTCCTGTCGCAGTTCAGCCTCGAGGCGCTGGGCGATCTCCCCGGCCTTGAGGAGCTGAAAGGGACGGGACTGTTGGATTCGAGGCTACCTAGCGGCTTTAGCGTCCCGACGCCCTCGGATGATCCCGCCTTGCGCGAGGACGAGGACCCGCTCGAGATCGGCGACCTGGAACTTGCGCTGGCGCCCGCGGCGGAGCCGGAAAATGAGGGCGGAAGTTAATTCCCGCGTCAGGGTGCGACACAACGTCGTCACGGGTTAACGCTCCGCCGCGTTAACAGCGTTTTGACACGGCCTAAGTCCTTGTTTTTGACACCTCCTGAGCCTACTTTCCGAATAGATTGGGCCTGGTTGCTGGCCACATGTTTTGGAGGGTTGCAGGATGGGTTCGCTTAGCATTTGGCACTGGATCGTCGTGATCGCAGTCGTCCTGCTGCTGTTTGGCCGCGGCAAGATTTCGGACCTGATGGGCGACGTCGCGCAGGGCATCAAGGCCTTCAAGAAGGGCATGCAGGATGA
>DATBYN010000453.1:0-5624 GCA_036513695.1 Bradyrhizobium sp.
CCTTCATTGCTGCCGCCGCCCAGAAACAGGCCGAGAACCGGGAGCTGGCCGAACATATTGTTCAACCCGTACATCGGGACGAAGGTGCCGCTCATGCGCACCTGGTTGCCGATATAGTCGATGCTGCCCTCGATGGTCCCACCGATGGTCGGGCCTTTCACGACCCCCTCGCGGATCGTCCATTGTCCGCTCTGCCGGGTAAACTCGGCGCGCAATCGCGAAAACGTAATACCGTTCGGAGCGCCGGCCGGCCCGCCGGCGGCGACGCGGTCGAGCGAAGCTTCGCCCTTGACGGTAAAGTCGAAGATGTTGATCAGGCCATCGCGCGCGCTGGGCTCGGTGGTCGGAGGATCCATCGCCAATTGCAGCTTGCCGCCGATCATCTTGGAATAGATGTCGTTGAAGCGCAAAAATGCGCCGGCATCATTGGTCTCGATATAGACCACGTCGCGCCCTTGCGCGTGACCGCGCAAATCTCCCGATAGCGGTGTATCGCGTCCAAGCTTGCCGGAGAGCGCAAAACTCCTGATCGCGCCACTGCGCCGCGATACCTTGCAATCGACGCTGCGCAGCGCCTCGCCAAAATAGCCGGCCACCGCCCCGAGCTTGAGGTCGAGATCGAAATCGATGTTCTTGCTCTTGTTCCTGGCGTCGGCCTCCTTGCCCGAGAAGGCGGACTTCAGGAAGCCGCGGCCGTCGAACACTTCGCCGCGCATGGTCACCTTCAAAACCCCGTCGGCACCACGTTCGGCCTTGAGGTTGGTCTTGTCGCCCTCGGACGGCGAATAGGTCGGGAAATTCGCATTCATCAGGTCGCCGTTGGGATCGACCTCGAGCGATCCCTTGATCGACGCGCCGCCGCCTTCGACGGTGATGTCTTCGAAGCGGGTCGATTGCGGCTTCTGCACCACGTTGAACACGGCCTTGCTCGACTTGCCCGGCAATTTGACCCAGCCCGGCAGGATGTTGTCGAGCTTTAGCGCGGTCAGGTCGGCTTCGACGCCGAGACGGCTGTCGGTCCCTCCCACCTTGCCGGTCAGCTTGAGCGGCAGCGCGCCGGAGACGGCGGGGCCGAGATCAAGGCCAAGCCGTGCGCGGCTCGCGTCATCAAGCGTTGCCTGCAATTTGATGTCGGCATCGCCCTCAGCCGGCTTGCGATAATCCAGCGAGGCCGGCTGTCCGTTGATCTTGACGTCGCCCTTGACCTGATAGCCCGAATTGTTGGCGACTATTTTCAGCGCATTGGCCTCGAGCTTCTGGTTCATCACCAGTTTGTCGGCGGCAAATCCGTTGAGATCGGCGGTGACGGCATAGGTCGTGTCGGCTTTTGTCAATGCGCCCTTGACCGGCAGCCCGAGCGTGATCACGGCCGAAACCGTGCCCTTGCTCGAATTGGGATCGATCAAGGTACCGGAAAGATCGCTGAGGCGGTCGGACGCAAGCATCTCGGCCGCAGCCGGCACCGGACCTTCGATCCGGAATTTTATCCGGGCCGGCGATGGCTTTGGCGCCATGTCCGGAACCTCGAACACAAAATCGGAAATGGTGAGTTTTCGCCCAGCCGGCGTGTCGGCCACCCCCTGCCCGATGTTCACCGTCGCGGTGCGGCCGGTGACATGGGCCTTCAGATCGGCATCGCGCACCGATGGCATCTCGTCCACCGGATGCAAGGTCACGCCGGAGGCGACGATGTTGACGGAAAGACCGTCATCGGGGATCGGTGGACCGCGGCGCGACAGGTTGCGTATCGGCGAGTTGACGCCGACCTCGATGCGCTGCAGCGAACCACGCTCGACCCGCTCGATCACCCATTCGCGCACCTCCGGCACGATCAGCATCGGCCACATCCGCTTCAAGGCCTGTGCCGACATCGGGGTTCCCGCAAAGCCGAGCATCAGCCGCGGCTCCGCCGCATAGTCGACACTGCCGGTTCCGGCGATGCCGATCTCGCCATTAGAGATATCGGCCTGGGTCAGCAGCACCCGCCGCTTGTCGGTATCGAAGCGCACGCCGATTGCGATGCGATTGAAGATCAGCGGCGGCTGTTCGGGATCGATCGCGGCGAGCACAATGGTGCCGCCGCTGAATCCGAGCTGCCAATCGGGAATGCTGTCGTTAGGCGGCTCGAGATGGGCCAGCAGCGTGATCCGGTTCAGACCGGAAACGATCTTGAAGGGCGCTACCAGGACGCGCCGTCCGGCATCCCACTCGACGTTCAATTCCGCCGAATCGATCGCCATCGGATAGTCGGGCGTATCGCCGTCGATGATGTTGCCTGAGCCTGCGACGAGCTTGCCGCGGAAATAAGTCGGCAACCCGTCGCGGCCTAGTTCGCCCTTCAGTTCGCCGGTCAGCGGCAAATCCGCGCTGTAGGTCAGGTCCTTCAGCCGCAAGGCCAACAGGATATTGGACGTCGAAAGCTTGTCGGCGCGAATATCGACCGATCGCACGCCGTGGGCGGGCGCGCCGACCACGACGCGAAGCGACCAGGCATGAGTGCCCTCTTCGCCGAGGCTCAGCGCCACCCCGCCGGCGCTCGGCCGGCGCAGGCTCAGGGTGATGTTTTCAAAGCTCCATTTGTTGCCGCGCTGCTGATCGTCGATGATCAGGCTTCCGTTCTTCAAGCCGATTTCGTTGAGATTTTGCCCGTCGAGCCCGGTCAGGCTCAGGCTGTCGAGCCAATCAAGCCCGGCTAGCAGCCCGCTCGCGTTACCGGGCGTAGCCGCCGTCGTGGCGGATGGCGCCGGCGTTGGCGGCGGAGCAGCCGGGCCTTCCGGCAGCGCTACCCCCGGCTGGCCTGGGGATGACGGCGCGGCGACCGGTTGCCGCTTGGAGGTGACGCCAGTCGCCAGCGGACGCGCATTGTCGCCGGTGGAAACGGTGACGTAGCCGTCCGGCGTGATGCGCACCGCGAGCTCGGCGTCGACCAGATTGAGGCTCTCGGCGCGAAGCTGCCCCATCAACAGCGCGGTGCCCGAAAGTCGCACCTCGGCCTTGGGCGCGCTCGCCACGATGGCATGATCGCGATCTCTGACGATGATATCGCGGATGCGCACGGCGATGCGAATTTTGCCCGCTCGCTCGATTTGGGTGCCGCCCACCTCAACCGTATTGCCGTGGCCGATATTCTCCTCGATGGCCGCGGCGAGCCACGGCGTCGCCATTTCGAGATTGATCGGACCGGCGCCGAGCCGCCACCACAGCCCGCCAAAGCAGCCGGCGAAAATCAGCGCCAACAGTGCGATGGCGATGCCAAGACGCCTTATCCAGCGCTCACCCGCGATCCATCGGCGAAAGCCTGCGAGGAGATCGCCGAGCCGATGAAAGCCGGAATTGGAGCGGGACAACAGCCGGCGCGCGCGATGGCGAGCCGCCTCGTCATGGTCCTGATCCCAATCGGCATCATCCCACTGCGAGGGCTGAACGTCAGCACGCGGATTTAACCCCTGGGGCGACGTATTCCTTGCCATTGCCTCTCGGTGCTGGCGCTGGTTGCAAGATTGATCGCCGCCAAGGCCTCGCCCGTCGAAACCTAACGGGCGCTCCTGTACCGGCATCGCTGCCAATCCTCGATTAATAGTGTTGCTCGTCGTCGTGCCCCAAGGGCACATTCCAAAAGGGCACAATCAACGAGCGGGACGGGTAGTGCGTCGAATTCCTAGTAACCATACTGCGAGGCCATCAGCCTTGCCCAGCAGCCGACGAGGTGACCTACCGCGACAGGACTCGCAATATTCCCATGATTGATCCGCCGAAAGCGACGAAAGGAAGGCGTATGTCCAAGAAAACGCGCAAGAAATCCCCAAAAACCCCGGCTCGCAAGACGGCCCGAGCAAAGCCGGCGACATCGGCGAAACGCTCGCCTTCGAAGACCCGCCCGGCGGGGCCAAGCAAACCACGCACGAACGCAACCAAACAATCCGGGAACGCTGGTGCGGAAGCTTCGCACAAGGCCCCCTCAAAACGGTTAACAAAGGCCTCTCCAAAAGCTTCGGCTTTGACCGAAGGCGCCTTGGCGCCCGCCTTCAGCTTGCCGCGCGATGGCGGGGACACCGTCTCGCTGTCCGACTATGCGGGCCAGAAGCTCGTGCTGTTCTTCTACCCGCGCGCGGACACACCGGGCTGCACCCGGGAAGCCATCGACTTCACGCGCCTCGCAGCGGCATTCGGTGAAAGCGACACCGCGGTCCTCGGCGTTTCAGCCGATGCACCAAAGCAACAAGAAGCCTTTCGAAACAAACATAAGCTTGCCGTTCCTCTTGCTTCAGATGAAAAGCACCTGGTGCTGGAGGCCTATGGCGTCTGGGGCGAAAAATCCATGTATGGCAAGATATTCCAGGGCATTCTTCGCACAACGGTTCTGGTCGGCAAAGACGGCCGAATCATGCGGATCTGGCGCAATGTGCGGGTCGATGGCCACGCCGACGAGGTGCTGGCGGCCGCGAGGGCCGTATAATTGCGTGCGGTTCCATTCGCTAAAAATTAACCATGTGAAGGTCAAATCACCCCCGCAAAATCAGCCGCACGGAACTTGATTTCCGACCGGCGCGGGAGTGCCGATGTCGAACCGTTCCGGTCATTATTCCGAGTACTCCCAGCACCATCCGCATGACCATGGCAGGGCGTTCGCTCGCCGTCCGGCGGCGAGCCAGGCGGTCGCCGCCGTCGCCCCGCCGCCTGAACAACAAGAGGGCTACACGCTGGTCCATGCCGGGAAGCAGGTCCGGTTCGGTCCGGTCGCCTTCTGGATCGTGGTCGGCACGGTGACGTTGCTCGGCATGTGGTCGGCTGCAACCGCAACCTATTTTGCCTTTCGCGACGATGTGCTGACGCGCCTGATCGCGCGCCAGGCTGAAATGCAATACGCCTACGAGGACCGCATTGCCGAGTTGCGCGCAAAGGTCGACCGCACCACCTCTCGCCAGTTGCTCGACCAGGAACAGTTCGACCAGAAGCTCGAGCAGATCATGCGCCGCCAGACCGCGCTGGAATCGCGCGCCACCGCGCTCGGCACCATTCCGGACCCCTCGGTCACCGGATCGATCAAGCCGCCGGCGCGGGGCGCCGCGTCGTCGGATACGACGGCGTCGGGCACCCCAAAACCCTCGCCGATCAGCGATACCGTGATTTTCGTGGCGCCGCCGGATCGTGAGGCGCGGCTCGAATCGCGCGCGCCCATCATCACCGACGTGCCGCCGAACCAATTCGCCAAGATCCAGGGTGTGGACAATGTTCTCGGCCGCCTGCAGGCCTCGCTCGACCGGGTCGAGAGCCGGCAGATGGCGGCGCTCAACGCGGTCGAAGACGGCATGGAATCGCGGGTGCGCCGGATGCGCGGCGTGTTTAGCGATCTCGGCCTCGACATGCCTCAGCTGGAGGCGGCCACCCCGCGCGCGGGTATGGGCGGTCCCTTCGTTCCCGTAAAACTTTCCGCCAATGCCGGAGCGTTCGAGCGCCAGCTCTACCGCATCAATATCACCCGTGCCCAGGTCGAGCGGCTGAACCGGACGCTGGCGCTGGTGCCGTACCGCAAGCCGGTGATTGGCGAAGTTGAATTCACCTCTGGCTTCGGGGTCCGCACCGATCCGTTCCTCGGCCGCCCGGCGATGCATACCGGGCTCGAT
>DATBYN010000454.1:0-2516 GCA_036513695.1 Bradyrhizobium sp.
ATCAGGACGAACATGTCGACGATCTCGGCGGCGGCTGTTTCGGCTTGGCCGACGCCGACCGTCTCGACCAATATCGCGTCGAACCCCGCCGCTTCACACAGCAGGATGGCCTCTCGCGTGCGGCGCGCGATGCCCCCACCGGTGTCGCCGGCTGAAGACGGGCGGATAAAGGCCTCCGGCGCACGCGCCAGCTCGGCCATGCGGGTCTTGTCGCCGAGTATCGCGCCGCCGCCGCGTTTTGAGGCGGGATCCACGGCCAGGACCGCAATGCGCCGTCCGAGTGCTATGCCGGCGAGACCGAAGCGCTCGATAAAAGTGGATTTGCCGGCTCCCGGCGGCCCGGAAATGCCGATGCGCACGGCTTTCCCGGTTTCGGGCAGGAGCGCCTCGATAATCCGCTCAGCCTGGTCGCGATGGTCCGGCCGAGACGACTCGACCAAGGTGATGGCGCGCGCGAGCGCCCGCCGGTCGCACCGCCGTAAATCGCGGAGCAGCGTTGCGCCGGTCACCCCATCCGGGCGGGAAAAAAGGACCCGTCGCCGCGCTTGCGGCGCACGCATTTAGCGGCCGTCTCCACCAAAATCTTGTCGACGATCTCGACCAGATGCTGCACGCGGAAGGGCTTCAGCAGATAGTGCTGGCCGCTGGTCTGGAGGCGCTCCAAATGGCGATGATCGCCGGTCACCAGGATCGGGCCGCATCCCTGATCGCGCGCAATCTCGGCCAGTGCAAAACCATCCTCGTGTCCCGGCTGCGTCACGTCGATGACGACGATGTCGTAATCATCCTCGTCGAGCGCGTCGCGCATTTCCGCACCGGTCTTGACCATCGCGAAACGGAAACCTTCGTCGAGGAATATGTCGCCCAGCAAATCGCGCACGTCGTCATCGTTTTCAACGATCAATACCTTGCAAATCCGCGCCATTTGTCTGCCCTCAGATCAGCTCTGCGTCGTTCTGTCGGTTCAATCCGCCGCGAGGGCAGCTTCGCGCCGAACGGCCTCTTGCTGGCGGGCCCACATAGTCGCATAGATGCCGCGGCGGAGCAGCAATTCCGCATGTTGGCCGCGCTCGACGATATGCCCGCGGTCGAGCACCAGGATCTCATCGGCATCGACGATTGTCGACAGCCGGTGGGCGATCACGAGGGTGGTGCGGCCGGTGGAGACTTCGGCGAGGCTCGCCTGGATTTCGCGCTCGGTCTTGGTGTCGAGCGCCGAGGTCGCCTCGTCGAAGACGAGGATCTGCGGCGCCTTCAGGATGACGCGGGCGATCGCGACGCGCTGCTTCTCGCCACCCGAGAGCTTTAGACCGCGTTCGCCGACCATTGTCTCGTAGCCGTCCGGCAACGTCGTGATGAAATCGTGGATCCGAGCCAGCCGGGCGGCTTCTTCGATTTCCGCCTGTGTCGCTCCGGGGCGGCCGTAGGCGATGTTGTAGTAGATCGTGTCGTTGAACAGCACCGTATCCTGCGGCACCACGCCGATCGCGCGACGCAGGCTGTCCTGGGTCACATTGCGGACGTCCTGGCCGTCAATCTCGATCGAGCCGGCATTGACATCGTAGAACCGAAAGAGCAGCCGTGCGATGGTCGACTTGCCGGCTCCGCTCGGGCCGACGAATGCGACCGTCGCGCCGGGCGCGACGTGGAAATCGACATCGGACAATATCGGCCGCCTGAGATCGTAGCGGAAATCGACCCCGTGAAAAGCAACCGCACCCGACCGGATCTCCAAGTCCGTCGCGTCGGGCCGGTCCACGATCTCGGGCTTGACGGCCAGGAGCGCAGTCATCTGCTCGAGGTCGGTCAATGACTGCTTGATGTTGCGATAGACCATGCCGAGAAAGTTGAGCGGGGTGTACAGCTGGATCAGATAGGCGTTGACCAGGACGAAGTCGCCAACCGTCATTTCGGCCGCCGCGACCCCTTCTCCGGCCAGAACCATCACCCCGACGAGTCCGATCGCGATGATCGTGCCCTGACCGAGGTTGAGCAGGGTCAGCGTGGTTTCGCTCTTGACCGCAGCGCGTTCATAAGCCCGCAGCGCCGAATCATACCGGCGCGCTTCGTGCTCCTCGTTGGCGAAATACTTGACCGTCTCGTAATTCAGCAAGCTGTCGACGGCCTTGGTGTTGGATTCGGTGTTGCGCTCGTTCATCTCGCGCCGAAAACGCACCCGCCAATCGGTGATCGAGAATGTAAAGGCGATGTAGACGACGATCGCCGTGAACGTGACGGCGGCAAAGGTCCAATTGAACAGCCGCCAGAGAATTCCGCAGACCAGCAGGATTTCGAACAAGGTCGGCAGCACGTTGAACAGCATAAAGGAGAGTAAGAAATCGATCCCCGCCGTGCCGCGCTCGACAGCGCGCGACAATCCGCCGGTGCGGCGTTCGAGATGAAAACGCAGCGACAAAGCGTGGATGTGGCGAAAGGCCGACAGCGCCATCCGGCGGATCGCTCGCTGGCTGACCTTTGCGAAGATGGCGTTGCGCAGCTCGTTAAAGCCTTGCGAC
>DATBYN010000455.1:0-6164 GCA_036513695.1 Bradyrhizobium sp.
CAGCGGATGGATACCCTCGTCAAGATCGTGACGGAGGATCCCGACGTCGCCAGCACGGCGATGGCGATCGGCGGCAGCGGCCGGGCCGGCAATAACGGCAACCTGTTCATCACGCTGAAACCGCGCGACCAACGCGCTGCAAACGCCCAGCAGATCATCGCCCGGCTGCGTCCCAAGCTCGAAAAGATCCCGGACGCCCGCCTCTACATGCAGGCGGCGCAGGACGTGCGGCTCGGCGGCCGTCCGACCAGGACGCAGTTCGAATTCACGCTGCAGGACGCCAACCTCGCCGAACTCAACGAATGGGCGCCGAAGATCCTCTCCAAGATGCAGACCTTGCCGGAATTGCGCGACGTCGCGACCGACCAGCAGACACTCGGCACCACGCTCGAACTGAAGGTCAATCGCGACACCGCCTCGCGCTACGGCATCCAGCCGCAGCTGATCGACGACACCCTGTACGACGCGTTCGGCCAGCGTCAGGTCACCCAGTATTTCACCCAGCTCAACAGCTACCACGTCATCCTGGAGATCCTCCCGGAGCTGCAGGGCGACCTCGGCACGCTCGACAAGATCTATGTCAAATCGCCGACAACAGGCGATGAGGTGCCGCTATCGACGTTCGCGACCTGGACCAGCGTGCCGGTACGGCCGCTTTCAATCAGCCACCAGGGCCAGTTCCCCGCGATCACGATCAGCTTCAATCTCGCCCAGGGCGCAGCGCTCGGGCAAGCGACCGACGCCGTCCAGAAGGCGATGACCGATCTCGGGGCGCCCCCGACCCTGAACTCGAGCTTCCAGGGCACCGCGCAGGCGTTCCAGCAATCGCTCGGCACCGTGCCGCTTCTGATCCTGGCGGCGCTGGTCGTGGTCTATTTGATCCTCGGCATTCTCTACGAAAGCTACATTCACCCGATCACCATTCTGTCGACGCTTCCGTCGGCCGGCGTCGGCGCGCTCGCGATCCTGATGGCGTTCGGCTATGACTTCAGCCTGATCGCGCTGATCGGCATCATTCTGTTGATCGGCATCGTCAAGAAGAACGGCATCATGATGGTCGACTTCGCGATCGCGGCCGAGCGCGATGAGCATCTCTCGTCGGAGCAATCGATCCGGAAGGCGGCGCTGCTGCGGTTTCGCCCGATCATGATGACGACCATGGCGGCGATGCTCGGCGGCGTGCCGCTGATGCTGGGCACCGGCACCGGATCGGAAATCCGCCAACCGCTCGGCTATGCGATGGTCGGCGGTTTGATCGTCAGCCAGGCGCTTACGCTGTTCACGACACCGGTGATCTATCTTTATCTCGACCGGCTGTCGAATGCGTTCTCCGGCTGGGGACGATCCGGCGGCGATACCGGTCACGACCATTCCGAGCGCGAGCAAGGCTCGATCAAGGAAGCCGCCGAGTGATCTGATCGGACGTCGGGTCACCGACGCCCCTATTCTATTCCTTGCGCGCGCCTCAGGCGCTGCCCAGATAAGCCCGCTGCACCTGCGGATCGTCGGCAAGCGACGCGGCGGTGCCGGACAAGACGCTCTTTCCGACCTGCAGCACGGTGGCAAAATCCGAAACCTCGAGCGCGAGCTCGATCGATTGCTCCGCGAGCAGGATGGTCAGGCCTTCTTTGTGCAGCCGTGCAAAGGTCTCGTACATGGATTCGACCACTGCGGGCGCTAGCCCCAGCGAGGGCTCGTCCAGCATCAGCAGCTTCGGATCGCTCATCAAGGCGCGGCCGACCGCCAACATCTGCCGCTCGCCGCCGGACATGGTGCCGGCGCGCTGGTTGCGGCGTTCTCTAAGTTTTGGAAAGATCTCGTAGACGCGGTCGAGCAGCACGCCAAGGCGCGCCTTGTCGCGCAAAGGCGTCGCGCCGAGTTTCAAATTGTTCTCGACGCTCTGCTGTACGAACAGCCGCCAGCCCTCCGGCGACAGCGCGAGGCCCTTGCGCACGATCGCAAACGCGCTCTCGCCGCCGATCTCCTCGCCGCGAAATCCGATCGATCCGGAATGCACGGGAATGAGGCCGGCGATCGCGTTCAGCGTCGTGGTCTTGCCGCCGCCATTGGAGCCGAGCAGCGCCACAACTGAGCCCTCGGGCACCTCGAGCGAAACGTCGGAGACGCCGATCAAGTCGCCGTAGCGGACTTCGAGATGCTCGATCTTCAGCAGCGGCGCGCTCATGTCGCCGGTCCGCCCATCAGCTCGATCGGCGTGTGGCCGGCGGCGGCTTTGGCCGCGCGGGTGCCGAGATAGGCCGCGATCACGGCCGGATTGCCGGTGACCTCGCGCGGGGTGCCGCGGGCGATCTCGCAGCCCTGGTGAAACACCACGACCCGGCTCGCCAGCGACATGATGACTTCCATGATGTGCTCGACGATCACCAAGGTGATGCCGGAGCGATGGATGTCACGCACCAGGTCGATCGCGAGCTGCACCTCGCGCTGGGTCAGGCCCGCCATCGCCTCGTCGAGCAGCAGAACCTTTGGCTCGGTCGCAAGCGCCCTGGCAATTTCCAGCCGCTTGCGGCCGGGCGTCCCTAACGAGCGCGCCGGCGCATCCGCGAGCCGGCTCATGCCGACGCGCTCCAGCACCGCGCGCGATTTGGTTTCGGCCTCGGCGCGATGGGAGCTGCGAAGAAACGCACCGATCATCACATTCTCCAGCACCGTCATGCCTTCGAAAGTCTGCGGCACCTGGAACGTTCGTGCGAGGCCTAGTCGCGCGCGCGCCTCCGGCGCCAAACGGGTAATGTCGCGGCCTTCGAACAGAACCTTGCCGGAGGTCGACGACAAATCGCCGGCCAGGCAATTGAACAGCGTGGATTTGCCGGCGCCGTTCGGCCCGATTAAGCCCAAAATGTCACCCTGCTCCAGCGTCACGGACGCCGCGTCGACGGCCTTGAAGCTGCCGAAGGCTTTTGTCACATCGCAGGCTTCAAGGAGCATGGGTGGCCCCTTCCGCAACCGCTGCCTTCGCTGCCTTGTCGGATATGGCCCAGATCCGTTTGATCAACGTCAAAATGCCGCCGGGCTGAAAGCGCGCGATGACGACGATGATGGCGCCATAGACCACGAAGGTGAGCCCTGCCCCCTTACCGCCAAGCAGATTGTTGGAGATTTCCTCCAGCGGCACCAGGATCGCCGCGCCGACCAGCGGACCGAACAGCAGGCCAGCGCCGCCGAGCGCCGCCATGATCAGCATCTTCACGGAAATCAGGATGCCGAGCCCGGACTCCGGATCGACGAATCCGAACATCATGGCGTAGAGCGCGCCGGCGACGCTGGTCAGACCCGCGCTCAGCGTAAAGGCGTGGAGCTTGGTGCGGCTTGCGGGGGCGCCGAGCGAACGCGCCGCGCGCTCGGAATCCTTGATCGCCCGGAGATAAAACCCCATCCGGCTCTCGGCCATCCACCAGGTGATGCCGAGCGTGATCAGGAGCACCGCGAGGAACAGATAGTAATAGGGTAGCGCCGAGGTGAAAGAGAGGTCGAACAGGTTTCGCGGCACGGTCGGGCCGCTGAGGCCGACGGCTGCGCCGAGATAATCGGTGTTCGAGACGATCAGCCTCACCAGTTCGGCCACCGCGATCGTCGCCATGCTGAAATAATGACCGGATAAGCGCAGCGTCGGCACGCCGATCACGGCAGCGATCGCGACGCTTAAGACAATGCCGGCGGGAATTCCGACCAGCGGCGACCATCCGAAATGCGCGTAAGCACCCATCGCGGCATAGGCGCCGCAGCCGAAGAATACGACGTGCCCGACCGATACCTGGCCGGCGTAGCCGCCAATGATATTCCAGGCCGATGCCGCGATTGCATAGAGCAGTACGAGCGCGCCGAGCCGCTGCTGAAACGGCGTCGAGAACCATAGCGGATAGGCGATCACCAGGGCGAGCGCTACGGAAGGCCACAACAGGCGCCGCATCACAGCTTGCCCATCAGGATTTGCCCATCAAGCCTTGCGGCCGGAACCAGAGGAAGCACAGGAACAGCGAATACACCACGATGTCCTTGTAGACCGCACCGATCGAATAGGCCGATACCGACTCGATGACGCCGATCAACAGCCCTGCGACCAGCGCGCCCGGCACGCTGCCGAAACCGCCGAGCGAGACCGTGACAAAGGCGACGATGCCGAGCGTCTCGCCTACCGTCGGCGCGATGTAGAAGAAGGTCGCGATCAGTGCGCCGGCAATTCCGGTCGCGCCCGCCGCAATCGCCCAGGCGATCGCCTGCATGCTGTCGGGACGAATGCCCATCAATTGCGCGGCGGTGGCATCCTCGGCGACCGCGAGCATTTTTGAGCCCAGCGAAGTACGCGTCAACAACAAATGCAGGCCGAGCGTCACCAGCAGAGCGACGGCGCCGGCCAACAGCCGCGACGCCTGGATCCGGATGCCGAGCACGTCAAAGGTGCCGCCGACGAGATTTTCCGGCAGCGTCTGGAAGTTGGCGCCAAAACCCCAGAACACGGAGTACCGCAATAGCAGCGCGAGGCCGAAGGTGCCAAGAATCTGGGCCAGCATCGGCCCTTTCATGACGCTGCGGATCAGGCCGAAATAGACGATGACGCCAAGCGTCGCCAGCACCAGCGCCGCGATCGGCGCGCCGACAAAGGGACCGACGCCGAGCAGCGTCCAGACCACGAACGCCACATACATGCCGAGCATGACGAAATCGCCATGGGCGAAGTTGATGACGTTCATCATGCCCCAGATCAGAGTGAGGCCCGACGAAAACAGCGCGTAGACCGCGCCAAGCAGCAGTCCGCCGACAATCACCTGAACGAGAATAGACATGTCAGCGGTCAAGTCCTGCGGGTGTGGTTGCGGACTAGAGCCTTTTCCGTTTCGATTGAATCGAAACGGGCTCTAGATTCTTACCAGCCCTTGTACGGCAGCGCCGGCGCCGTCACGGCCTTGTCCTTGGGCCAGACCGGAACGTAGTGCTCCCCATCCTGTAATTGGATCACCAGCCCTGATGCGAGAATGTTCTGTCCCTTGTCGTCGAACTTGACGCCTTTGTAGCCCATGATGAGTTGATCGGGCTTGAGGTCGGCGGCCTTTAGCGCTGCCTGAATCTTGGCGGGGTCGGTCGAGCCGGCACGATCGATCGCGTCGCAAAGCACGAAGAATCCCTGCATCTGGCGGGCCGAGGTGTCATCGAGATCGTCGCCACCGCTCTTTTTTTTGTACATCTCGTTGATCAGAAAGGTGGGAGACCCGGGAGCACCGACGCTCCACGAGGAGCGATTGAACACACCCTGCGAGATCTTGCCTACCGTCTTGATGAAGGACGGATCGGAAAAGCCGGAATCGTCCCCGATCAGAACGGGTGGTTTGTAATCGAGCGACTGCATGGTCTTGGCATACAGGATCGCATCCGACGTGTAGCTCACCATGATCACCACGTCCGGCTTCTTTTCCTTGAGCTGAAGCACCTGGCTCTGCACGTCGGTGGTGTTGGCAGAGTACGGCATGTCGAGCGCGACATTCAGGCCATTGTCCTTGAACACGCTGCTGATAACGCTCGCGACCGAGGTGCCGTATTCGGTGTTTTCGTGGACAATCGCAACACCGTCGGTCTTGACGCCGCCCGCTTTCATGTCCTTGAGAAACTCGAGATAGATCTTGGCGAGGTCCGAGGCGACCGGCGTGGTGCGGAAAAACCATTTGAAACCGCGCTCGGTCAGGTTGGCCGCAACTGACTCGCCGCTCAGAAACGGAATGCCGTATTTCTCGGCGATCGCGCTCGCCGTCAGCGTGATCCCGGATTGGTAAGCCCCGCTCAGTGCAACCACCTTCTCTTCGGTGATCAGCCGCAGCGCCTGGTTCTGTCCGACCGCAGGGCTGCCCTGATTGTCGGCGAACACCACTTCGACCTTGGCGCCGCCAAGGCCGGCGAGGCCGGCGTTCTTTGCCAGCGGCAAGTTGCCGAGTTCGGGATGCGCATTGTTGATGATGTCGACCGCGGTCTCGATCGCGGCCTTGCCGTGCACGCCGGCGCTGGCGGCATTGCCGGAGAGCGGATAGATCGCGCCGATCTTGACGGTTTTGTCCTGCGCCGACGCCGTGCTCGCCAATGCGGCAGAGATCACAGCGGCAGCAAGCAGCCCCGAGATATCCCCAAATCTCATGTGCAGGCTCTCATGTGATTGT
>DATBYN010000456.1:0-2972 GCA_036513695.1 Bradyrhizobium sp.
AAAGCTCGATGCATTTCGGCAGTGCGAAGCCCAAGCTGGCGCGCCAACGAAAGGAAAAACACGTCGGGATCCGGCAGGTCAGATTCACGCGTCCCGGTCGACAGCGCATCGTCGAGATATCGTGTGAGATAGTCCAAGGCCTGGGTCCAGCCGTCTCCTTGATTGCGAACAAAGCCGAACAACACGCCGAGCGCATGCGTTTGCGGTTCACCGCTGTCGAGATCGAGTTCCATGAGCGCCAAGAGGGGCGGCGTGTTCGCAAACCCGGCCTGCTCGACCAGAAAACGCGACATTTCAATTTCGGGATGCGGACCGGGCTGCAAACGCCGATAGATTTTCAGTATGCTGTAGTCGTCGAAGACGATCGAGCTGTTCGACTGTTCCCCCCCGATGCGGCGAGCTATCAACCGCTCTGGCAACGCGATCTGATCGAATAACGGCGTTTTGCGGCACCGGATCTCGCCTGCCCCTTCGAGCCGCATTGTCGCGCCCTGCCGGATCGCTTCCATCAATGCCAGCGCAAAGCCGTCCTGCGACAGGGCATCGACCAGCGCTCCCTCTCGCCGGAATTGCCTCAACTCGGCGAGTGTTACCGGGACCAGAGATTGGCGCGCCTCGGTATCTGCGGACGACCAGATGGCGGCCAGCGGCAGGAAATAACGTTGCCGCTCGCCGCGTGCGAGTTGCGCCTCCACGACCCCGGCCACGAACGTTTCGGCCGCCTGCCCGTCTTCGGGTGGTCGGGTAATTTCGCAGCGCGCCACCACAGTGGCCGCCTTGACCTTCTGGTCCTTAGCCCCGAACCAGCGTTGCCGCGGCAAGAAAGCCGGGACTGCATCACCCTCGAGCTGCGGCAAATTGTGCTGACGAAACAGATCAGGCCAGCCATGCGGCATCACCAGCGTGAGAAATTCTGGTGGCGCTGCTCGCAGGCTCCCGGCCTCGGTGGCGGTAGGCAGGAGCTCGAACCAGTAAAAGCTGTACCCTTGCAGTGTAAGGAGATACGGCAATTCGCCAATTGGCGGAAAGGCGCTGCGCCCGAGCAGTTCGACTGGTTGGCGGCCGCGCCACTCGGACAAATCGAGTTCGACCGCTTGCGGAGTGCGCGACAAATTGGCGACGCACAGGACGATTTCATCGCCATAGGCGCGGATATAAGCGATGACCTTGCGGTTCGACGGGTAGAGAAACCGCAGGGTCCCCCGGCCGAAAGCGCGTCGCGACCGACGTGCCGCGATGAGCCGCTTGACCCAATTCAAGAGTGACGAAGGCGAGCGGCTCTGCGCCTCGACATTGACCGCCTCGAAACCATAGACCGGATCCATGATCGGCGGCAGGTAGAGCCGCGCCGGGTCGGCGCGTGAAAATCCGCCATTGCGATCGAACGACCATTGCATGGGCGTGCGTACGCCGTCGCGATCGCCGAGAAAAACATTGTCGCCCATCCCGATTTCGTCACCGTAGTAGAACACCGGGGTTCCGGGCATGGAGATCAACAGCGCATTCAACAGTTCGATCTTGCGCCGGTCGTTTTCCATCAGCGGCGCGAGGCGACGACGAATCCCGAGGTTCAGCCGCGCCCGCCGGTCGGCGGCATAGTAATTCCATAAGTAATCGCGCTCGCGATCCGTCACCATCTCGAGCGTCAGCTCGTCGTGGTTGCGCAAAAAAACCGCCCACTGGCAGGTCTCTGGAATATCCGGCGTCTGCCGCATGATGTCGGCAATCGGGTGGCGGTCTTCGGTGGCGACCGCCATGTAGATTCGCGGCATCAGCGGGAAATGAAACGCCATGTGGCATTCATCGCCCGCGCCGAAATATTGCAGCACGTCCTCCGGCCATTGATTCGCCTCGGCCAGCAGCAGGCGGTCGCCGTAGCGCATGTCGAGTTCGCGCCGCAGTCGGCGCAGCACCTCATGGGTCTCGGGGAGGTTCTCGTTGATCGTTCCTTCGCGCTCGATCAGGTAAGGCACTGCGTCGAGCCGCATGCCGTCGACGCCGAGATCGAGCCAGAACCGCATCACGTCGACAACTGCTCGGAACACGCGCGGATTGTCGAAATTCAGGTCGGGCTGGTGCGAGTAGAAGCGGTGCCAGTAATATGCTTGAGCGACTGGGTCCCAAGCCCAGTTGGATTTTTCGGTATCGACAAAAATGATGCGCGTTTCCGGAAACTTCTGGTCGGTATCGCTCCAGACATAGAAATCGCGCAGCTTCGAGCCCGGCTTCGCCCGCCGCGCGCGCTGGAACCAAGGATGCTGATCAGAGGTATGGTTGATGATCAGCTCGGTGATGACCCGGATATCGCGTCGGTGCGCATCTCGTATGAACGCCTTGAAATCGGCCATCTTGCCGTATGACGGGTTGATGTTCTTGTAGTCGGAGATGTCATAGCCGTCATCGCGTAAGGGCGAGGGATAAAACGGCAGCAGCCATAATGTAGTGACGCCGAGATCCTGCAGATAATCCAGCTTGCGGCGCAATCCTTCGAAGTCGCCAATTCCGTCATTGCTGGAGTCGAAAAAGGCCTTCACGTGCAGCTGATAAATGATCGCGTCCTTATACCACAGCGGGTCGGATGCCATGGTGCCCGCGATTGTGCCGCTGTCGAGCGCCGGACGCGTCAAATCGTTTAGCAGTGTCATTTGGCTACGCTTATCCCAAAAAGTTCATCCATTAACTAGAACCTCTAATCCTGAAAAAGGGCTGAAATCGGGCCTGCCGAGAAGTGCGCCGCACCGCCCGATTTATTCGCCAATCCCATACGGCCGCCGAAGACAGAAAACCAAAGCGGAATCGATCGCGGGATCGAGATGAAAGCGCTGATGAGCACCGCGGCAAGCGACAGCGCGGCCGTTGAATGCCTCCTCGAGCAAATATGCCGCATCGGCCGAAATTCCCAACTCCCCGAGCGGCAGCTCGACGGTATCCTCGTGCGCGCCGTGCGGGTCGAGATTGACAACGACGATGAC
>DATBYN010000457.1:0-2864 GCA_036513695.1 Bradyrhizobium sp.
AAATAGCGTCCCTTGCGGCATATGATTAAGACCGATTCGACTATCGTTCATATCATGCGGGTTGGCGAGTTGGGACATCGCCAGCGACGATGGCAACACCCGGATTTCGCCGGTTCTTAATAACGGCTATATTACAGATAATCCGGAGTTCGCCATGCTGCCGTTGATCGCTGAACACCGCGCCGAGATCGCTGCGCTTTGCCGCCGCTTTGGGGTACGGCGGCTCGCCGTGTTCGGCTCGGCGGCGCGCGGCGCGGATTTCGATCCGGCGCGATCAGATGTTGATTTTCTGGTGGAATTCGCAGCGCAGGACGGCGATTTTGCGCGCTTTGGGGACTTCAAGGAGGCGCTGGAAGCCTTGCTGGCGCGGCGTGTCGATCTTGTCGACCGCAAAGCGATCGAGGCTAGCCGCAACTATATCCGTAAACGGCATATCCTGACGGGCGCGGAGCCTGTTTATGCCGCCTGACCGTTCCGACGAGGGGCTGGCGCGATGCGGCGCTTCTTCTCGACATAATGCTCGCCGCCGAATGCGCTGTCCTTTATCGCGAGTCTGGATGAACGGACGTTTCTCGCCAGCGACCTGCATCAGAGCGCCGTCATCCGCAAGTTCGAGGTGATGGGCGAGGCTGCGGGAAAAGTCTCGACGGCATTTTGCGCTGCGCACCCGGAAATCCCTTGGAAGCAAATGATCGGCATGCGCCATCGGCTCATTCACGACTATGGCGACGTACGGTTCGACATCGTGTGGCGCGTGACGAAGGAAACACTGCCCAACCTCATCGGCATGTTGCGACCGCTCATTCCGCCAAAGACCGACCATGATGAATAGCATCACGAAAGCCTTCACCGAATCCCCGCATCGCCGCCCAGCCCCACCCCGCGCGCCATTCGGCCCGAGACCCTCCCCCTGGCAGGCAGGGGAATCGCATGTGATGTTGGATAAGGTATTGCGATCAAAAGCGAAGTGGATTCTGAAGGTGTCTCCTGATTCGACTGGAGATGCCCATGGAACGATTTACCCAGGTCTTTTCCGCATTGCCCGACCCGCGGGCCGACAATACGGCGCACGATCTGACGGAGATTTTGTTTATCGCCTTGCTGGCGACGCTGTGCGGAGCACAGACCTGCTGCGACATAGCCTTGTTTGCCAAGACCAAAGAACAGCTGCTGCGAACGGTGTTGGTTTTGGCCCATGGGGTGCCGAGCCACGACACGTTCAGCCGCGTCTTCCGCATGCTCGACCCGCAGGCTTTCGAAAAGGCCTTCCGCCAGTTTATGCGAGCCTTTGCACAGACGCTGCAGGGCGTTGTTGCGCTCGATGGCAAGGCGCTCAGGCGCGCCTACGAACGCGGCAAAAGCCACATGCCGCCGATCATGGTGACGGCCTGGAGCGCGCAGACCCGCATGGCGCTGGCCAATGTTCTGGCGGCAGGCAACAACGAGGCGGCGGCGGCCCTGCAGCTTATCGATCTTTTGACCTTGAAGGGTTGCGTGGTCACCGCCGACGCGCTGCACTGCCACCGCGCCATGGCGGCCGCGATTGTCGAGCGCGGCGGCGATTACGCGCTCGCGGTCAAAGACAACCAACCCGCTTTGCTGCGCGACGCTCGAGCCGCCGTTGCGGCGGCAACCCGCAAGGGGGCGAGCGCCACCGTCAGCGTAGACGATGGTCATGGCCGCGACGAAACCAGAGTGGCAGTGGTCGCCCCGGCCGGCGACATGGCCGAGCGGCATGGCTTTGCCGGCCTGCAAGCGGTCGCCCAGATCAAAAGCCAGCGCAATGGTGCCAAAACCGAGCGCTATTTTCTGCTGTCGCGCCATTATCGGCCGCCGGAAGTGCTGCGCATCGTGCGTCAGCATTGGGGCATCGAAAATGGCCTGCACTGGCCGCTCGATGTGCTGCTCGACGAAGACCTGGCGCGCAGTCGCAAGGACAATGCACCGGCCAACCTCGCCGTCCTGCGTCGCCTCGCTCTCAACATCGCCCGCGCCCATCCCGACGCCAAAACTTCCCTTCGTGGCAAGTTCAAACGTGCAGGTTGGGACGAAGCCTTCCTGTTCGATATGCTGCGTCACATGCGATAGCCCTGCCCACAAGGGGGGAGGGAAAAGGAGCTACGCCGTCTTGACGCCGAGCTCCGCCTCTTCCTTGGCGTAGGCCGCATCCATGCGCGAGGCGATGCCGTGCCCGGCGAGTTCCGTTGCAAACAGGCGGCGGATTTCCGGCTTCTCGTCGAGATAGTCGATCTGGTCGCCGCCGACGCGGCGGCTGATCCAGGCTTTTGGCACGCCTTGGGCGTTGCGAATGGCGACGCCCTCGTGCTTGAAGGCGAGATAGCGCGCCGGCGTCGTGCCGGAATTGAAGTGCTGATGAAACCACATGTTGGGCGGCACGATCATGGTGCCGACTTCCCATTTGTATTGCTGCGGCTCCTCGCCTTCCGGCCACATCAGCGAGAAGCCGTCGCCGGAGAGCACGATGACGTGGGCGCCGGGCCCGTGGGCGTGGCCTTTCTTGTAGGTGCCGATCGGGAATTGCGAGATGTGCGAGTTCATCGAGCCCTTGGCCATGTTGAAACGGATATGGCCGCCGCCGGCGCCGCGCTCGGTCGCGGTGATCAGCGGGATGTTCACCGCGTCGGGCACGAAATTCGTCGCCAGCAAAAAACCCTTCTGCTCGCCCTTGGCGCTGAAATAATCCGGCTCGCCCGAGAAGCGGTCCTTGAAGTCGTATTTGGTGTTGAAGATGAAATCGGTGTCTTCGTAAAGGTTGATCACCGGCGGCGCATTGGTGACGGCGACGTAGCGCGCCGGCTCCTTGCCGGAGCCGTTGAAATGCTGGTGATGGCAATTGAGCGGGA
>DATBYN010000458.1:0-7554 GCA_036513695.1 Bradyrhizobium sp.
AAGAGGGGCGGTCGCGCGTCGTCACGAACGCGGGATGGGATGTGGTGGACGCGAGAGCGTCGGCGCGCAAGTGCGGTCGCAGGGCGGGTTGAACCTCGTGAGCGATTGGCAGGCGTGCAAGACGAACGACGTTTTAGCGTACGGCAAAACCGTGTGGTCCTGACACCCGTTGCTGGTGCCAAGTCGGCGGTGGCTAACTCAACCCGACCGGGTTGAGCGGTCGCAAAATCCGCCGACGACGGTGACAAGACGAATTCGTCGCCGGGGAGAGCGCGGCATAAGCCGTAGAGCCATCACGCAGGGGATGCCGGATGCCTCCGCTGAACCTGTATGCTCGTGTGCGCATTTCCTTGTGCAACTTGCACACGAGACCGCGGGTGCAGCGCGCGCCCGGCATTCCCTGCGCCCTCTTATTTTCGAGGGTGAACCCTGGCAAGACTCGGGCGCATCGCGTCGCGAGATTGCGGAGTCATGCCCTTCATGAAGCACAACGCGTGTATCGGGAACGGGCCGCCGGTCAGTGGCTGGGATTATTGTTTTCGAACTCATGCCTTGCGTAGCAAACGCCCGGCGGGGCGCCTGCTATTTCCCCATCGCGCGCCAGGCGTTCGAGGCGAACTGCCGACGCCAGGTGACGATCACGACCAAGGCGGTCGATGCGAAGAGGACCCAGGGACTGACGAACCAGCCGAGATAGCCGAGTGCAAAGAAGAACGCGCGCTGGCCGCGGTTGAAATGCCGGCCGGCGGCTTCGAACAATCTCGTGGTCCGGATCACATGCGCTTCGGCCTCCGGCGTGTCGCGGGCTTCGGCGGGCGGCATCGCGCCGAGCAGGATGGCGACGTAATTGAACAACCGGTAGGCCCAGGCGAATTTGAAGAAGGCGTAGACGAAGATCAGGGTAAGCCCGACGCATTTGATCTCCCACAGCGCCGGCGTGGGGCTGAGATCGACCGGCAATTCGCTCAATACCCCGAGCGCATCCTTGGTCGAGCGCAACAGCGCCAGCGCGCCGCCGATCGCGAGCAGGCTGGTGGAGGCAAAGAACGCGGTGCCGTTTTGCAGCGACGCCATGATCTGCATGTCGACCATGCGGGCCTGACGGTCGAGCATGCGACGGATCCAGACCTCGCGGTAGGCATGCATGCGGGCGGAGAGGCTGTCGCGCCCATAGCTGGTATGTTCCAGCGTGACCGCATATACGCTCCATTCGAGGATGAAGAAGCTGACTGCTATGATATCGACCAAATATGCACGCATGCCGCAGCCCCCGGTTGGCATTGCGAATGCTGCCATGCGCGATCAGTCGCGGCAACCGGCAGCCGCGCGGTTGGGCCTGTTGAACCTTTGCGGCGCGCCGTGGCAGGATGACGAACGAACTTAAGGGATTTTCTCGCATGGCCTTGAAACTCGTGATCGGCAACAAGAACTATTCGTCGTGGTCGATGCGGCCGTGGCTGGCGCTGCGCGCCAGCAACATCGCCTTCGACGAAGTCTTCATCCCGCTCTATACGGGCGCGGCCGACAAGCAGCGGATTTTGAGTTTTACGCATTCCGGCAAGGTGCCGGCGCTGATCGATGGCGATGTCACGATCTGGGATTCGCTTGCCATCATCGAATACGCCGCCGAAAAATTCCCCGAGGCGCGGCTGTGGCCGGAAGACCGCGCCCATCGCGCGCATGCGCGGTCGATTTCGGCGGAGATGCACTCCGGCTTTGCGGCGTTGCGCAACGAATGCGGCATGAACCTGCATCGCCCGGTCGGCGAGATCGCGCTGTCGGATGACGCCCGCGCCAACATCGCGCGCATTCAGGAGATCTGGACCGAATGCCGCCAGCGCCACGGACAGGCGGGGCCGTTCCTGTTCGGCGCCTTCGGCGGCGCCGACGCCATGTTTGCCCCGGTGGTGCATCGCTTCCGCACCTACGCGATCCCGATCGCTGCGGAAGCCAAGGCCTATATGGAGACGATGATGGCGCTGCCGGCCTTCCGGGAATGGACCAAAGCGGGGCTCGCCGAAACCATCGTCATTGACAGATTTGAGACAGTGTAGCTGCGAAATTGCGCAAAGGTTGGTTGCATTCGCGGCTTGACGGGAGCTTTCGAACGCGGTCTGAATCCAAGGGAACCGCACCCGGCGAAAGGGCTGACCATGGGAATTCTCGATTCACTTGAAAATTCACCGGCGTTCAAGGGCATGCTCGGTCAGCTCGAAGCGGCCGTGGTGCCGGTAGTGCTGAGCGAAGTGCTGGGCAATGGCGGTCAGGGCGGCGGATTGAACGCGATCGTCGCCAAGCTGCAACAAGCCGGGCTTGGCGACCAGGTCAAATCCTGGATCGGAAACGGTCAGAACCTTCCGATCACCGCCGAGCAACTGCAGCAGGTGCTGGGCAGCGACACGGTCAAGCAACTGGCGGCGCGGTTCAACATCCCGATCGATCAACTCGCCCCGGTTCTGGCGCAGGTGCTTCCCGCGGTCGTGGATCACGCCAGTCCGAACGGCAAGCTCCCGCATACCGCCTAAGGCGCGGGCAGCGGGGTTCCCGGGCAAATTCGCCGGTTACCGGCGAAATTGCCGGTATCGCACTGAAAAACCTGCAAAATCCGCGTATTTGCCATGTGCGGATGTAACTGGCCAACGCGGCCGGCCCCGTGCTATACCCGGCCGGGTTTTCCACTCAGCCGTTGCAGCGGGACCGTGAGCGCGGCCGACTTTTTGCGTGATGGAGAGGGCGTTGAAGCACAAATTCACCGTTGGCGAGACCGTCTATTTTACTGCAAGCAATGTCGCGCGTCCGGCCGCGAGCGGCACCTATGAGGTGATCCGGTTGCTTCCGACCGACGGCGACGACTGCCAATACCGGATCAAGAGCTCGACCGAGGCTTTCGAACGGGTGGCCAAGGAAAGCCAGCTCGACATCACCTGACAGACAGCGCGGCCTGACAGACAGCGCGGCCTGACGGATAGCGCGCGGGGGACGCGAGGCGGATTCCGCTTCGTCCGCCGTGAAAAGGCCCTGTTCGCGGAAGCATTCTTCGAGAAGCGGAGTGCGGGGACACGCGCATTCACTTCCGCTGACTGCATTTTATGCTGCGTCGAGGGACATCGCGCATGAATTGGGCCTGGGCTTCATCGTTCGATCAGATCTGGCATTCGCCGGCCTTCCCGGTGTGGCTGACCCTGGCCGCGGCGGGATTCTTCGGGATCATCGTTCTGGTGACGCTTTTGCGCGCCGAAAAATCGGTCGCCAACGGCGCATTGACGGTGATCACGCTGCTCGCCGTCGGCATCGCGGTCGCCGCCACCATTCGCGGGTTCGGTCCGGAAGGCCGGACCGCGTCCTCCGCCCCGCCATCTTCCCGGCAGATCGGCGTCGCGTTGCCGGCCCTGTCATGTATCGACGATCTGGCAGGGGAGACCGTTCTGGCGGCCTGCGAAAAAGCGCTGTTCGGCGCCCCCGAAAACGCTGCGGCGGCGTTGACCTATGCGGCCGCCCAGATCACACGGCTGACCGCGCTCGGCGATGTCGCCACCGCCAACAAGAGCATGACACCCGAATTGCAAGCGGTGCGCCGCGCGATCGAGCGCGACCGCTACGGGCTGATGGCGTATGTGTTCGTCGCGCGCGACCATTGTACGGCCGCCGACTGCGCGGCGTTCCGGGCGCTGACGGATTACCACCAGATCGTCGTCAATATGGACGAGCGGACCTATGAGGGTTTGGTCGCGCGCTACGCGCCGACCTGGAACGCGCCGACGACGCCAGCCCCAGTGGCGGCTTTGGCGCCGCTGGTACCGTCGATGCCCACCGGCAAACCGACCAACGCGGAGTTCCCGACCGCCGCCTCGACCCCGCCGGTCAGCATCATGACGCCGGAGCCGGGCACGACAGCTGCGCCCGCGCCGCGTGCGGCTGCGGCTGCACCGGCAGCGAGCGCGCCGGTTCCGTCACCACGTCCGCCGGCGGCCGCGCTGGCGTCGGCCAAAAAGCCGGCTGCACCGAAAGCCTCGCGCAGCACTCCCGCACCGGTTCAGATCGCACCGGCTGCGCCGGCACCCGCGGCGCCGGCGCCGGCAGCCTCGAACGATTGATGCTTTCAACAGCTATTCGGAAAACCGGTTTCCACTTTTCCGGATCATGCTCTAACGTCTTTTCATGCCGCTACATCTCATCAAGCTTGCCGTCGGCTGCGAGTCGGTCAAGGAACTCAAAGGCTGGGTCGCCGAGCGGATGCAGACGGCCAAGAAAAAAGGCCTGCCGCTTCATCATATTCACATCACCCGGATGACGCCGAAGCGAATCGATGAGATTTTGGCCGGCGGCTCGCTCTATTGGGTGATCCGGGGGGAAATCGCCGCGCGGGAAAAAATCATCGCGGTCGAACCGTTCCGCGACCGCGACGGCATCGGGCGCTGCCGATTGGTGATGCAGCCCAAGGTGATCGCGGTGATGCCGCGGCCGATGCGTCCGTTCCAGGGCTGGCGCTATTTTGCGGCCAACAATGCTCCGCCGGATCTCAAATCCGCCGGCACAGGCGTCGCCGCGATGCCCGAGCCGCTCCGCCGCGAACTGCGCGATCTCGGGCTGCTCTAGACCGCGATGTTGTCGATCAGCCGCGTGGTTCCCAGCCGGGCCGCCACCAGGATCCGCAGCGGTCCATCCCTCACTGACGTAATCGGTGCCAGCGTCCGGGCGTGGCGGACCTCAAAATAATCCAGTGCAAAACCGGCGGCGGCGACCAGTGCCGCGCCGCCGGCCATCGCCGCCTCGAGATCATCGCCCGCCCGCAAGCGCTGCGCGCTCTGCTGCATGGCGCGGTAGAGTTCCGGCGCCACGCGGCGCTGCTCCTCCGACAGATAGACGTTGCGCGAGGACATCGCGAGCCCGTCGCGCTCGCGCACGGTTTTCGAGCCGATCACCTTGACGCCGAGGTCGAGGTCCTCGGCCATCCGCGTCACCACCCGCAATTGCTGAAAGTCTTTTTCCCCGAAGATCGCAAAATCCGGCCGGACTTGCGCGAAAAGCTTGCCGACCACGGTGGCGACACCGCCGAAGAAATGCGGCCGCAAACGATCCTCCAGCCCAACCATGGCGGGTCCCTCGGGCAGGATCCTGGTGGCGAAGCCGTCGGGATACATGTTCCTGACGTCGGGATTCCAGATCAGGTCGACGTCCTCGGCGGCAAGCTTGGTGACGTCGGCCTTCCAGGTCCGCGGGTACGAACCAAAATCTTCGGTCGGGGCGAACTGGGCCGGGTTGACGAAGATCGAAACGATTACTCGTTTGGCGCGGCGTTTTGCCAGCCTGACCAGCGACACATGGCCGTCATGGAGTGCTCCCATGGTTGGCACTAGCGCTGTGGTGGCCTTTCTCGCGCGAAGGCCCTCCATGGCGCGACGCAATGCGGGGACCGTGCGGACGATCATGGGGGTTCGCGGCATCGGGGTTCGATCTTTGGGGGTTAAGGAGCCGGCCGGCTCCGAGCTTTTCGGCGGGAACGAAGACCTTATCAACGCCAACGCTTGGCCGCCAAGCCGTCGCCGCGCGGATGAGGCTTGCACGCGCGAGAATCAACGCCCGGCAATTGTGCGTTCGATCACAGACGCGCCGATCCGGACGTGCGATTCACGATCAAGTCACACGATCGGCGATTCAAGAATCTTATCACGCAATTCACTTGACCGAAGTCGCGCGTAATTTGATGATGCTGCAAGGGTTGAGCAATGCTGCTGCAGACTAGTCAAGGGCAATCGGGCTCGGCACATGTCGTCGTGCTAGGCAACGAGAAGGGCGGGTCGGGAAAATCCACCACGGCCTTGCACATTGCCGTTGCCTTGATGAAAGCCGGCCAGCGCGTCGCCACCATCGATCTCGACTGCCGCCAGCAGAGTTTTACCCGCTACATCCACAACCGAAGCGCCTGGGCCCGCCGCACCGGTATCGATCTCGAAATCCCCGTGCATTGCTGCATCAAGTATGGCGAGACCATGCAGATCGCGGACAATGAAACCTCCGAGTTCCAGCAATTCATGAACGCGGTGAGCGCGGTCGAGCGGAGCTTTGATTTCATCGTGATCGATACCCCGGGGTCGGACAGTTACCTGATGCGCCTGGCGCATTCGATGGCCGACACGTTGGTGACGCCGATTAACGACAGCTTTTTGGATTTCGACGTGCTCGGAACCGTCGACCCCCAGACCTATGCCGTGACCGGCGAAAGCCATTATGCCGAGATGGTGCGCGATACCAGGCGAAAACGCCGCCAGCTCGACGGCGCCTCCACCGACTGGATCGTGGTCCGCAACCGCCTGTCGATGCTGGGCTCGCGCAACAAGCAGCTGGTCGCCGACGGCCTCAACGAATTGTCGTTCCGGCTCGGGTTCCGCGCGATCGACGGTTTTGCCGAACGCGTGGTCTACCGCGAGTTCTTTCCGCGCGGGTTGACGGCGCTCGACGACCTCGACGAGGCGACGCTCGGCACTCGCCCGAATCTCGGCCACGTCACGGCGCGCGAAGAGGTCACTACCCTTTTGCGCCAGCTAAAACTGCCGCTCGACGAACGCGGCCGCCGCCGCGCCGCGAATCGGGCCGAATGGTTCACCCAGGTCGATAAGCCGCTCGAGGTCCACGACATCCTCGGGGCTTGACAGCGCGGAACAGCCTCCCAGCAATCACTGCTGCCCAAATGATTCGCTCGCGCGATGGCTTCGTCGTGTCGCGACAGCAGCAGCTTCGGACAAAACTCGCGGGTTCCATTTGGACGCAATTTATTCCGGCGACGGGCGACGCTGCCTTGCAATAGTCTCACGACCAATCCGGCGCACGGCTGCAACCTGCGTCGCCTTTGGAATGCGTTGATGCTTTTGGCATTCATGGACCTTTCGCTTCTAAGGCGAACGGCTCGAGCAATCGCGCTAACGGGATCTTGGTGGGCAGGGATGGATTCGAACCAACTAGGTTCACCGCACAGGGATCAGATTTACAGTCTAACGCAACACCGCCAAACTCCCCACGCCCTGAGTCGGGCGCCCCAGTACGGGAGAATTGTTGACCATCGAAGTCATGCAAATCGCTTGTTATCAACAACGCAATTTGAGCAAGTCTCAGATGCCCTATCGAATCCACGAGGTTAATGGCGTCACCTTCGCAGAGACAATCAACGCCTTTAATAAACTCGTGCCGGAATGGCCAGAGCTACAGCCGCGCCATTTCACCAACGGATATTGGTGGTTCGCTTATCTTGACGACAAACCGATCGCATTCGCTGGTTTGGTTCCATTCGTGCCATTTCCCGACATTGGATATCTCAAACGCTGCTATGTCATGCCGGATCATCATGGGCATGGATTGCAGGTTAGATTGATGTGCGCGCGAGAAGTGAAGGCCAGGCAATTGGGCTGGACGCATCTCGTTTCAGAATGTCGCGTCGAAAATAAATTCTCGGCTGCCAACTTTCTCAAGGCCGGATTTGAGCTATGCGAGCCGGAGCAGCCCTGGGAGAAGAATTCGGTGTATTGGGTGAAGAGGCTTTGAAGAAACTTTGGTCGGTCA
>DATBYN010000459.1:0-4211 GCA_036513695.1 Bradyrhizobium sp.
GCCACGCAAACGGCGGCAAACAAATAGAAGAACAGCGCGGGAAGGATCATGCCCTCACCTCACCGGTACGGCGCGTCGAGTTCGATCGCTTTTGCAATCTCGCGCTCCCAGCGGTCGCCATTGGCGAGCAGTTTCGCCTTGTCATAATAGAGTTCCTCGCGGGTCTCGGTCGCGAATTCGAAATTCGGGCCCTCGACGATGGCATCGACCGGACAGGCCTCCTGGCACAACCCGCAATAGATGCATTTCACCATATCGATGTCGTAGCGCACGGTGCGGCGGGTGCCGTCATTGCGGCGCGGGCCGGCCTCGATGGTGATCGCCTGCGCGGGGCAGATCGCCTCGCACAATTTGCAGGCGATGCAGCGCTCTTCCCCATTGGGATAACGCCGCAGCGCATGCTCGCCACGGAAACGCGGCGAGATCGGGCCCTTCTCGAACGGATAATTCAGCGTCGGCTTCGGCTTGAAAAAATAGCGCATGGCGAGGAAGAACGCCGACACGAATTCGGACAGCAGAAGCGAGCGGGCAGTGGCGTTGATGTTGATACTCATGGCGACCTCATTTCGGCGCAATGTCTGCGAAATGCAGCACGCCGGCGACAACGACCACCATCGCCAGCGACAACGGCAAAAACACCTTCCAGCCGAGCCGCATCAACTGATCGTAGCGGTAGCGCGGCACGATCGCCTTTGCCATCGCAAACATGAAAAACATGAAGAACACTTTCAGCACGAACCAGATCACCCCGGGCACCCAGGTGAAGGGCGGCAGCGCGATCGGCGGCAGCCAGCCCCCTAAGAACATGATCGTGGCCATCGCGCACATCGTGGTGATCGCGACATATTCGCCGAGCATGAACAGCAGATACGGCGTCGAGCCGTATTCGACCATAAAACCCGCGACCAGTTCGGATTCGGCTTCCACCAGATCGAACGGCGGGCGGTTGGTTTCCGCCAAAGCCGAGACATAGAACACCACGAACATCGGAAACAGCGGCAGGAAGTACCAGTTCAGGAAGGTCAGCCTGGGTAATCCGATCAGGCTTCCCAGCCCATGGGTGTTTTGGGCCTCGACCACGGTCGAGAGGTTCAGCGAGCCGGCACAGAGCAAGACGGTGATAATGACAAAACCGATCGAGACTTCGTAGCTGACCATCTGCGCCGCCGAGCGAAGTGCTGCCAGGAACGGGTATTTCGAGTTCGACGACCAGCCGGCCATGATGATGCCGTAGATCGACAGCGACGAGATCGCAAAAATATAGAGCACGCCGACATTGATGTCGGAGATCACCCAGCCGAGATCCATCGGGATCACCGCCCAGGCCGCAAGCGCCAGCACGCAGCTCACCAGCGGCGCCAGCAGGAACACGCCCTTGTTGGCGCCGGAGGGAATGATCGGCTCCTTCAGCACGAATTTTAAAAGATCGGCGAAGGATTGCAGCAGGCCGAAGGGGCCGACCACATTGGGTCCGCGCCTGATCTGCACCGCCGCCCAGATCTTGCGGTCGGCGAGCAGGATGTAGGCGATCGCGATCAAGAGCACGACGAGCAGCAAAACGCTCTGCGCGACCATGATGATCAGCGGTTTGAGAAAATCGATCCAGACTGCGCTTGCAAGGAATTCATCCATCAGGTCACGCTCACTCCGCCGCTTGCGCCGTTGAAGTCAAGCCAAGTGCGAAATCCACGGCAGCATCCGCATGAATCAACGCGGTATCGAAGATCGGAAGCGGCGCATTGCTCGCATCGAGCAGCATTCCAACCTCCGTGCACCCAAGAATAAGGCTGTCGGCCCCTTTCATGGCGAGCCGCTGCGCGACATCGACATAGGCTTGCCGCGACGCCTCGGTGATGCGCCCGACGCACAGCTCATCATAGATGATCCGATGAACGAGCGCGCGATCGGCCTCTTCGGGAACGATCACGTCCAGACCGAATTTCTCGCGCAACCGGCCGATATAAAATTCCTGCTCCATCGTGAACCGTGTCGCCAGAATCGCCGGTTTGCGTTTTCCGGCAGTCTTGATTTTCTCGGCAGTGGCGTCGGCAATGTGAATGAAGGGGACGCTGGTCGAGGCCTCGATGATGTCCGCGACCTTATGCATAGTGTTGGAGGCCAGCACCAGCACCTCCGCCCCCGCTTGTTCGAGGCGCCGGCCGACCTTGGCAAGATAAACGCCAGCCTCCTGCCAGTGGTTCTCATCCTGCATTTGCGCGATTGGGGCAAAATCCACCGACCACATCAGGATATCAGCCGAATGCAGGCCGCCGAGTTGCGCCCGAACGCGATCGTTCAGGCGCTTGTAATAATGCGCTGATGACTCGCAACTCATCCCGCCGATCAGGCCGATGATCTTCATGACATCACTCCGCTGCCGTCAGCATGTGCCCGGAAGCCAGCCGGGAACATTCGGCCATCACCGTCGAGGCGCGCGCGATCGGGTTGGTCAAATAAAAATCCTCAACGGGCGACCTGAACGGGGTCTTCTCGACGCTGCCGCCTTTGCCGGCGAGCGTCTTGATATCATCGGCGCTGCCGACCTCGATCTTGTCGACGCGGATCAGATGCGGCGTCGCCCTGAACATCGCCTGCCGCAACGCTGCGAGCGAGTCGTAAGGCAGCGTCTTGCCCATCACCCCAGAGAGCGCGCGAATGATCGCCCAATCCTCGCGCGCCTCCCCCGGCGGAAAGCCGGCGCGATTGGCCATCTGCACCCGGCCCTCGGTGTTGACATAGATGCCGGATTTTTCGGTATATGCCGCGCCCGGCAGGATGACGTCGGCGCGATGCGCGCCGCGATCGCCATGGGTGCCGATGTAGACGACAAACGTGCCGTCCGGCACTTTTGTATTGTCGGCGCCGAGCAAGAACAGCACGTCAAGGGTGCCGAACGTCGTCATCTGCGCCGCGCTTAAGCCGCCTGCGCCCCCCGCGAAGCCGATATCGAGCGCGCCGACGCGCGAGGCCGTATCGTGCAGAACGGCAAACCCGTTCCAGCCGTCCTTGAGCGCGCCGACATCCAGCGCAAGCTTTGCCGCAAGCGTAAGAACCGCGGCACCATCATGCCGCGCAGCCACACCGGCCCCGACCAAGATAATCGGATGTTTGGCGCTCTTGAGCACGTCGGCAAAGGAATGCTTGCCGGCGGCGAGATCGCTGAGCGAATCCGTGCCGGCGCCGAGATAGTCGTGGTCGTAAGTGAGCTCGGCTTTCGGACCGATCAAGCCGATCTTGAGCTGGCCGCTGCGCCAGCGCTTGCGGATGCGCGCGTTGAGAACGGCGGCCTCACGCCGCGGATTCGAGCCGACGATCAAAAGCGCGTCGGCCTGGTCGATGCCGGCGATGGTCGGATTGAAAATGTAGGAGGCGCGGCCGGCCTTGGGGTCGAAGGCATCGCCGCCCTGCACCGCGAGATTGACCGAACCATATTTGGCCAGCAAATCCTTGAGCGCGAACATCTCTTCGACCGCGGCGAGATCGCCTGATATCGCCCCGATCCGCTTGCCGTCGCTGCGCGCGGTTTTCGCCGCGATCGCTTCGAAGACGTCAGACCATGACGCCGCCCGGAGCTTGCCGTTCTCCCGGATATAGGGGCGGTCGAGCCGTTGGGTGCGCAGGCCATCGACGACGTGGCGGGTCTTGTCGGAGATCCACTCCTCGTTCACGGCCTCGTTGACGCGCGGCAGGATCCGCATCACCTCGCGGCCGCGGGTATCGACCCGGATCGCAGAACCTATGCCATCCATCACATCGATCGACTGGGTCTTGCCGAGCTCCCACGGCCTTGCCGCAAACGCGTAGGGCTTTGAGGTCAGCGCGCCCACTGGGCAGATATCGACGAGATTGCCTTGCAGTTCCGAGGTCAGCGCGGTCTCGAGATAGGTCGTGATCTCCATGTCCTCGCCGCGGCCGGTCGCGCCCATCTCGGGCACGCCGCAGACTTCGGCGGCGAAGCGGACGCAGCGCGTGCACTGGATGCAGCGGTTCATCGAAGTCTTGACCAGCGCGCCCAGATATTTGTCCTCGACGGCGCGCTTGTTCTCGGCAAAGCGCGAGGTGTCGACGCCATAGCCCATCGCCTGGTCCTGCAGGTCACACTCCCCGCCCTGATCGCAGATCGGGCAGTCCAAGGGATGGTTGATCAGCAAAAACTCCATCACGCCTTCGCGCGCCTTCCTCACCATCGGCGAGCGGGTGGAGATTTCCGG
>DATBYN010000460.1:0-7705 GCA_036513695.1 Bradyrhizobium sp.
AATCGCGTCGCGTCGAAATGGCGCAGCGCGGTCTCGACCATTGGTTTTCGCGAGAAGTGCAAACGCGGAAATCCGCTGTCGAGCAAGGTCGAGGCCGGCGTGCCCTCGGCGATCGCGAGCGCGGATTTATGCAGCCATGCCGCCTGGCGCTGGGCCGCCGAAATGATCATGCCGGGATAGGTGCCGGCGACCATGGCCTTGGCGAATTCGCTCTCGACCAGATCCGGCCGGCCTGCGAAGGCGCCATCGACGATCGGATCGATCTTCAATTCGGACGCATCCGATACCACCGTCATCACATCGTCGAGCGTGACCTCGCCGCCGCCATGCGCATAGAGCGCGAGTTTTTTCAATTCATTGCGCGAGGCCTGGCGGTCGCCACCGAGCAGTGCGATCAGCGTGGCGCGCGCGTCCGAAGCGATACGCAAATTCGACAGTCGCAATTCATCGTCGATCAATTTTGCAAGGTCGCGTTCGCCGTCGGGATAACAGCCGATTGCGACCGCCGTCTTGGCGCGCTCGCAGGCCTTGCGCAGTGGCGATTCCGGCCGCAATTCGCCGGCCTCGATCACGATCCGGCAATCTTTCAACGCCGTCTCGGTGAGCGTATCGACGCCGCTGGCAAAACTGCGCGAGCCGGCCCGGACCCGGATGGCGCGGCGGCCGCCGAACAGCGGCACCGTCATCGCCTCGTCGACCAATCGCGACGGCTCGGCTGAAAGCTCGTCGCCATCGAGCCGCACCAGCGAAAACGGATCGTTGGGATCGTCGACCGCGGAGGCCAAAAGCGCCTCGGCGCGCTCGCGCACCAGGCCCGCATCGGGTCCGTAGAGCAAAATGATCGGACGGCCCGGATCGGGCCGGGCGAGAAACGCGTCGATTTCTTTTCCACGAAGCGCGACCATGGGGAGCCTTTTCGGGATTTGTCATTCCGGGGCGCGCGAAGCGTGAACCCGGAATCTCGAGATTCCCCGATGTGCAATCACATCTGAGGTCTGGTCCGGAGCCTGTCATCGGGCGGCGCGCTGCGCCGACCCGTTGGGACCATCCCGGAATGACGGGCAGTTACGTCCCGGCGGTAAAGAACGCCGCCAGCCGGGTCTGGATATTGTCCGCGATCTCCTGCGCGGCGCGATCCTCGGCGTCGCGGAAGGCGCGGGAACGGGCGAAGCGCTGGATCGAGCCCGGGATGTCGTAGGAGACACGGGAGAAGGTGGTGCCGGTCATGACCGATTTGTTCGAAGCGATCTCGATCAGGTTGTATTGTGCGTCGACGCCGACGTTCTCGCTGGTCGGTAGCGCGGTATTCGGGTCGATCATCAGCGACGAGCGGCTGGTATAGAACCGCAGCACCAGCCGATGGGTGGGCGGCATGCCGGTGGCGTTGCCGTAGAGCTTGAACGCCAGCGCATTGCGGATTTCCACCCCGATCCGGGCCTCGTGCGAGGCGTTGGGCTTGTCGACCGGCGGCAGTTCCACGCCCAGCAGCTTTTCCCTCAAGCCGGGGGTGCCGTCGGTATGTTCAGCGTACATCGGCTGAAAACAGCCAGCCGTCAGCGCCGCCAGGGCGACTACGGCGAACAGCCGAGCGGCGATGCGGAAGCTAGCCAACGACATTCACGATCCTCATGGGAACAACAATCACTTTGCGGACGGCTTTGTCCCCGAGCGCCTGTTTTACTGCATCGAGGCCCAAAACGGCAGCCTCAATTTCCGGGTTTTGGGCATTGCGGGCCACTGTGACCTCACCCCGTTTCTTGCCATTGACCTGAACCACCAGCGTCATGGTGTCTTCAATCAGCAAATCGCGTTCGATTTGGGGCCAGGGGGCCTCCGAGACCAGGCCCGGCTGCCCCAGCACCTGCCAGGTTTCCTCGGCTAGATGCGGCATCATGGGCGCGAATAGTTGAACAAGAATGACAGCGGCCTCGCGGACTGCCCAGGCCAGATCAGGCGAGGGCTGCCCGTGGCGCGCCAGCACGTCCGCTAGCGCGTTGGAAAACTCCCTGATATGGGCGAGGCAGACGTTGAAATGCAGCCTTTCGATGCCGGTCGACACCTTGTCGAGCGCCCCGTGCGCGGCCTTGCGCAACGCCAGCGCGGCGGCGCCGCACGCGGCCGGCCGCGCCGAAGGCGCCGCTTTGGCGATGTCGGCGGATTCGTTCACCAGTCGCCACAGCCGCTGCACGAAGCGCGAGGCGCCCTGCACCCGCTCGTCGCTCCAGATCACGTCGCGGTCGGGGGGCGAATCCGACAGCATGAACCAGCGCGCCACGTCGGCGCCGTAGGTCGAGATGATGTCGTCGGGATCGACCGTGTTGCGTTTCGACTTCGACATCTTCTCGATGGAGCCGATCGTGACCTCTTCGCCTGAAACAATCAGGCTGCCGCGGCGGCCGTTGCCGCCGGTCTCTATTTTGACCTCGGCCGGCGTCACGTAAGAGCCGTCAGCCTTTTGATAGGTCTCGTGCACCACCATGCCCTGCGTGAACATGCCGGCGAACGGTTCATCCATGCTGATATGGTCGGTGGCCTTCATGGCGCGGATGAAGAAGCGGCTGTACAGCAGATGCAAAATCGCGTGCTCGACGCCGCCGATATACTGATCGACCGGCATCAGCCGGTCCACCACGCTACGGGTGGTCGGCGCGTTTTCGTTCCAGGGATCGGTGAAGCGCGCGAAATACCACGATGAGTCGACAAACGTATCCATCGTGTCGGTTTCGCGTTGCGCCTTACCGCCGCATTGCGGACAAGCGACGTGCTTCCAGGTCGGATGGTGATCGAGCGCGTTACCGGGTCTGTCGAAGCTGACGTCCTCGGGCAGCACCACCGGTAGATCCTTGTCGGGCACCGGCACGACGCCGCATCTCGGGCAGTGGATCACCGGGATCGGGCAGCCCCAATAGCGCTGCCGCGAGATACCCCAGTCACGCAGGCGAAAGTTTACTTGCCGCTCGCCGACGGCCCCCACCCTTCCCTCCCCCGCTTGCGGGGGAGGGTCAGGGAGGGGGCGCAACTCGGTCTCCAGCCGCTTTGCAACTTCCTCCTTCGCCTGCTCGATGGTCATACCGTCGAGGAAGCGCGAATTGATCATGCGGCCGTCGCCGTCATAGGCGGTATCCGTGATGACAAACGTCTTCGGGTCCTGGCCTTCGGGACAGACCACGGGGGTGTTTCCGAGACCGTATTTATTGACAAAATCGAGGTCGCGCTGGTCGTGCGCGGGGCAACCAAAAATCGCGCCGGTGCCGTATTCCATCAGCACGAAGTTCGCGACATAGACCGGCAATTTCCAGTTCGGATCGAACGGGTGGACCGCCCTGATGCCGGTGTCAAAGCCCAGCTTCTCCTGGGTGTCGATGATTTCCTGCGCGGTGCCGTGACGTTTTGCTTCCGCGATGAACTCCGCAAGTTTCGGGTTCTTTGCCGCCGCGGCTAGCGCCAGCGGATGATCGGGCGCGATCGCCATGAACTTCGCGCCGAACAGCGTGTCGTGGCGCGTGGTGAAAATCTTCAGCTCGCTCTCGCCGTTGGGCGCAGTTGCGGGATCGAGCGCGAAGCGGATCAGCATACCTTCAGAGCGCCCGATCCAGTTGCGCTGCATCAGGCGCACCTTGTCGGGCCAGCGATCGAGCGTATCGAGCGCGTCCAACAGCTCCTGCGCGTATTTGGTGATCTTGAACACCCATTGGTTCATCTCGCGCAGCTCGACCACCGCGCCGGAGCGCCAGCCGCGGCCGTCGATCACCTGCTCGTTGGCGAGCACGGTCATGTCGACCGGATCCCAGTTGATCTTGCGCTTCTCGCGCTCGGCTAATCCTGCGCGCAAGAAATCCAGAAACAGTTTCTGCTGATGCTTGTAGTAGGAGGGATCGCAGGTCGCGAACTCTCTTGACCAGTCGAGCGACAGCCCGATCGACTGCAGCTGCTTCTTCATTGCGGCGATGTTGTCGTAGGTCCACGCCTTCGGCGCCACCTTGCGCTCGATCGCGGCGTTCTCCGCCGGCAGCCCGAACGCGTCCCAGCCCATCGGGTGGATCACGTTGTAGCCTTTGGCCCGCATGAAGCGCGCCAGCACGTCGCCGAGCGTATAATTGCGGACGTGTCCGATATGGATGCGCCCGGACGGATAGGGGAACATCTCCAGCACGTAATATTTCGGCCGCGGATCGTCGTTCTTGGAGGCGAAGATCGCCTTCTTGTCCCACTGGCGCTGCCAGCGCGGCTCGGCATCGCGTGCGTTATAGCGTTCGGAGGTCATGCAGTGTTTGTACGGAGCCAATCAAAAGACGGCGGACTAGGCCATAAAAGGCTGCGTTGGGTCAATGGGTTGGAGCATTTACGAATCTTTAATTCGGGTTTTCTGTGCGATCGGAGCGAACCTCCGGCGCGTAGCCGCATTCGAATTGAGGTGCGATTAACGGTTCCGTGGGACATTTGCTGCCGAAAAAGGCAATCAGCTCGTCCCTAGGGAGATCATTTTAGCATTGTGACCGACGACGCGCTCGACGAAGTCGATTTCGAGTACGCGGCCAGTGTCGCGGAAAAAGCCATGCATTCCATGGCGCAGCAGCGCGTGCCGCCGACGCCGAACAATTTCCACGTCTGGTTCAAATATTCCCTCGGCACGTTGCCCGATCTCAAGCGCGCCATCGATATCCTGATCGGCAACAAGCGAAAGTTCGACGCCGCAACCAATCGCGGTCTGTTTGCGACCTATGTCGGATCGCGTGGTGCCGACGAGCTGGTCGCCATCGACGTTTCACAACAGCTGCATTCGGTAATGAGTTCCGCAAAGCAGTTTCTCACCACCGCGATTGCCGATAACCATACCCAGATGCGCGCCATCAGCGATGTCGCCGATCGCAGCGAAGCCGGCGTCGATCCGAAACTGCTCGTCGAGAGCTTGATGAACGAGCTGACCAAGGCCGCCACCCGCGCGACGAAACTGCAGATGAGCTTCGTCGAGAAAACCCGCGAACTCGACGCCATCCGCGATTCCCTGAACAAATCCGAAGAGCGCGCCCGGACCGACATCCTGACCGGCCTGCCAAACCGCCGGGCGCTCGAGGAGTTCTTTCGCACCGCCCAGATCGCGGCGATGGAGCGAGGCGAACCGCTCAGCGCGCTGTTGATCGACATCGATCACTTCAAGACCTTCAACGACAATTTTGGCCACGGCGTCGGCGATCAGGTGCTTCGGCTGATGGCGAAGGTGCTGCGGGAACAGATCCGCGAAGGCGATCTGCCGGCGCGTTATGGCGGCGAAGAACTCATCGCGGTGCTTCCCAGCGCCGAGCTTAAAACCTGCGAAGCGGTGGCCGAGCGGATTCGCCGCTCGATCTCGGAGTGTCGCATCACCCGCCGCTCCACCGGCGAGATTCTTCCCAACATCACGGTTTCGATCGGCGTCGGCCAGTTTCAGCCGGGCGAGTCGATGTCGGATCTGATCGAACGATGCGACCGCGCGCTCTATCTGGCCAAGAGAACCGGCCGTAACCAGGTCGTGACCGAGAACGAACTCGATTCCCGGCTGGCGGCGGGTTAGCTCGCCAGCGCCATCGAACCGTCGGCCTGTCGCACAAAACTATGCTCGATCACGGCGTTGCGGCCGCGGTGCTTGGCGGCATAGAGCGCGGCACTGCTGCCTCGATCAGATCGCCTGGCCGCAGCGCGTCGTTTGGCCTTGTGCAGGCGACGCCGACGCTGGCGGTGACGATTTGATAGGGCGAGGTGGAGTGAGGCATCGCGAGGCTCTCGACCGCGGCGCGCACGGTCTCGCCGATCGCCAGCGCCCGCGCCGCGTCGGTATTGGGCAGCAACAGGCAAAATTCCTCGCCGCCATAACGCCCGGCAAAGCCTATGGTCTCGGTGGCAATGCCGCTCAGCGTTTCGCCGAGCCTCGATAGGCAGACATCGCCTTCGGGATGGCCATAGGTGTCGTTGAACATCTTGAAGTGATCGACGTCGATCATCAGCAGCGACAATTCGCTGGTGTATTGCTGGGCCTTCATCCATTCGAAGTCGAGCCGGCTCTGGAAACCGCGGCGGTTGGCAAGGCCGGACAGCATGTCGATCGAGGCGATCACGGTAAGCCGGTCGTTGGTGGCGACCAGTTCGCGCTCGCGCTGGCCGAGTTGCGCCGCCATCGCGTTGAAGGCGCGGGCCAGCGGAACGAATTCCGAAGCCAGCCGGCTGCACGCCACGCGCACCGACCGGTCGCCCTGGCCGAACTGCATCGCCATCGCCGCCATCATACGGATCGGCTGGATGATGAGCTTCTCGGCTGCGACCAATGCGCCGAGCAACACGAACAGGCTGACAAACCCGAGTTGGAGATAGGCGGTGCGGATCTCGCCGTTGACCGCCGCCGATACTTTGGCTTCGTCAATCGAGACGATCAGGCGCGTTTCGGTGCCGGCAATGCGCGCGAAGTTGACCGAGCGCTTCGAGCCGTCCGCGGCGACGAACGACAGCGACCCTTCCGCCCGGTCCGAACCGTCAGCTTTATCGGCGATCGCCGCCAATAGCGGTACCGTGTCCAGCGAACGGCCAATCATGCCGACCTGGTCCGCCGGCGCCGCCAGCACGGTCCCGGTGCTGTCGACCAGCACCGCGGAAACGCCGGGCCGGCCGCCGAGATTGTTCATGATCTTCGACATCCAGTCGAGGTTGATGCTGGCGAGAACAACGGAGTCCGACTCATCACTAATGGCCGATACCGGATAGGCCGCCATGACCATGGGGTTGTTGGTGGGTCTGGCGAACAGAGAGTCGCTGAAGACAAAGTCGCGGCTGGCGCGCGCCCGCTTGAGGTAGCTGCGGTCACTGAGGTCGAGACCGACAAAGGTGTTGTTGGTCGAGCACTGAACCCCTCCGTCCTCGCCGACGATCAGCAAGGTGCGAATCCATGGCAGGCTCGCCGGCAGGCTGGCGCGCAGGATGTCGCAACTGCGGCTGATACCGCCGGCTGACGCACGGATATAGGCCGCCGATTTCAGCACGGTCTCGACCGAGGAGATCACCTCGCTCTGGGCATCGGCGCTGTGCTTGACGAGACTGGAAAATTCCACTGAGGCAGCCGCGATTTCTTTGGCACGGGTGTCCTCGAGCGAGCGTGCGCGCTCCAGCATCAGCGGCACCACCAGCATCAGGGCCAATAGCGCCAGCCGCGCCCTGATTCCCAAAAGCTGCTTGAGTTTGACCCTTTTGCGGTTGAAACTGATGCGTGACATCTTTGTCCCCGACCCCAGATGAGAGGGGTAAAGGGAAGGGTTCAAAGAGCCTTTCCCGAACTCGGTAAAATTCGAGGTAACCCCGCAGATTTACGACCGGCAGTTGAAATGACGCCCCAAAATCCTTCGATGATGTCAGAGCCTTTACCAAGCGCGCTTGCCGCGGTGGAGCAACAGATTGCCCGTGCCTGCGCGGAAGCGCGCCGGGATCGCGCCTCGGTGACGCTGATCGCGGTATCCAAGACGTTCGGTGCCGAGACGATCGCGCCCGTGATCAAGGCCGGCCAGCGCGTTTTCGGCGAAAATCGCGTGCAGGAAGCCAAGGCGAAGTGGCCAGGATTGATCTCGGCTTACCCGGGGCTAGCCTTGCATCTGATCGGGCCCCTGCAATCCAACAAGGCGAAAGAGGCCGTGGCGTTGTTCGACGCCATTCATTCGGTGGATCGTCCGAGCATTTGCGAAGCATT
>DATBYN010000461.1:0-3026 GCA_036513695.1 Bradyrhizobium sp.
GCAACGTCGATGGCGGCTTTCTGGCGTCCCGCGCGGCAATGGGCCGGTTTAAATCAGCACCGCCGTTTGCGGTTTGCGATCTCGGGCGCTTACCTATCCGCGGGCGCGCCGACGGGATCGATGTGATCGGCATCGCCGCGCAGGCGTGATTCCCGCTTACGCAAGCCGCGACAGCGTCACCCGCAAGCCGTCCCGCGGCTTCGGGATCGGCCACATCTGCCAATCCGGCGTATAGCCCTCTTCCAGCGAGACCGATAGATTCTGCAGGAAATGCCGGGCAAAGCATTTCGCCTGCATATAGGCAAAATGCAATCCAAGGCACATGTGCGCGCCGCCGCCGAATGGCACCCAGGCGAAGCGATGGCGGTTGCGCTGCGCCTCCTCGGTGAAGCGCGTCGGATCGAATTTTTCAGGATCGGGCCAGATGTCCGGCATGTGGTGGGTGAACAGCGGATTGACGCCGACCATGGCGCCGGCCGGGATCGTGTAGCCCTTGAAGGAGAAATCGCGGATCGCGCGCCGCGGCATCGAGGGCACCGGCGGCTTGATCCGCAATGCCTCCTTGAACGCCATCTCGGTGAGCGGCATCGCCTCCAGATTATCGAACGTGGTCGGCCCGCCGGCGGCAACGCCCAGCGCCGTCACCTCGTCGCGCAGCTTCTGCTGCCACTGCGGATTGGCGGCGAGCGCTCCGATGAAGGATGTCAGCGATGAGGTTAGCGTGTCGTGCGCGGCCATCATCAGGAAGCTCATATGGTCGATGATGTCCTGATTCGACAACAGCGCGCCATCTTCATGGGTCGCATGGCATAGTTGCGAGAACAGGTCCGCGCCGCCCTTGGCGCGGCGGATCGGGATCTGCTCGGCGAAGTAAGCCACGATGCGTTTCCGCCCCCGGACGCCACGCGCCATCTTGGTGCCTGGCAGCGGCTTGCGGATTACGGCGACGGACGCCGCCACCATGTCGACGAAGGCGCGCGTGATCTCGTCAACCTCGGGCCCGATGCCGGCGCCGAGGAAAGAGGTCGCGGCGAGATCAAGTGTGAGCTGCTTCATTGCGGGATAAAACAGCATCGGCCCCGGCTGCGCCTTCCATTGCACGACCCGCGCCGCAATCCCGGTATCGAGCTCCGCCAGATAAGACTTCATCGGTCCGGATTTGAAGGCGACCGACAGCGCACGCCGATGCAGGCGATGCTCGTCGAAATCGAGCAACATCAGCCCGCGCGGAAACAATAATCCAAGAATCCGTCCCCAGCCGAGCGTCGAGGAGAACAGTTTTGCCTGGTCGAACAGCACGAGCTCATTGGCCTCGGGCCCGAGCAGCGACAGGCTGGTCTCGCCGAACAAATGGGTGCGATAGACCAGCCCGTATTTCCTGGCGTGCTGCTCGACATGTCCCTTGGGGTCGGCGAGCACCGCAAGCGTCTTGCCGATCAGGGGCCAGCCCTCGTCGCCGGGAATGTGCTTCAGCGAATTGCGCTTCGGCGGCGTGACGGAAATCGCGGGAGAGACCACAGTTTGCATCGACATGGCAGTTGCTCCGGTTGGTCCCAATCTGTGCGAACCGCAATATTGTCGCGACGCAGCTTAAGGCGAACGTCATCGGCATAGCCCGGGCTGGTAAATAAAACCCTTTGTCGGCTTGGCGCAAAAACAAGCCTGGGTTGCCGACCCGATAGTACGACAAAGCCGCACGTCCTGATAGGCTCTCACAAGCAAAATCGAACAGGCAGGGAGACTGGATATGTCGAGAAATTTTCGGGGATTTTTTGTTGCGTTGGTCGCGGCTGGCTTTGTCGCAGCGGCACCGTCGGCGGCGCTGGCGCAGACCAAGCCTGTCGTCCCCAAACCTATTGTGACGAGCCTTGGTCCCGATTTCCCGAAAACCGAAATCTTTATCGGCAACAGCTTCTTCTATTACAACAACGGCATGCCCGACGATGTCGGGCGGCTGGAAAAGGCCGCCGACCCCGATCACACCCACGACTATCACAACACCATGGTGACGATCGGCGGCTCCGGCTTCGATTGGCACGACGTCGAGAGCTATTTCAGGCCCAACGCCATCGGCTCATATTCATTCGATGAGCACAACAACATCGTCTTCAACAGCCGCGACAAATTGTTCGACGTTGCGGTGATGATGGATTGCAGCCAGTGCCCGATCCATCCCAAGCTGAACACGGTATTCACCGAATATGCCAAAAAGAACAGCGACATCGTCCGCGCGCATGGCGCACGGCCGGTGTTCTTCATGTCATGGGCCTATGCCGACAAGCCTGAAATGACCGCGCAATTGGCCGAAGCCTATACCATTGCTGGCAATCACAATAACGCGCTGGTGATTCCGGCCGGCCTCGCATTTGCGCGCGCGATCAGTAAGCAGCCGGAGCTTAATCTTTATGCGCCGGACAAGCGCCATCCATCTCCAGCGGGAACCTATCTCGCCGCCTGCACCACGTTTGCCGCGCTGACCGGCCGCTCGCCGGTCGGCAACGCCTATCTCGCGGGGATCGACGAGCAGACCGCGCATTTGCTGCAGACCGTCGCCTGGGAGACGGTGCAGGATTATTACGGGAAATGATTTTGTCGAAGGTGGAAAACCAAACCGGTGTCGTCCCTGCGAAAGCAGGGACCCATACGCCGCGGCCTCGCTATCCAGCGCTGGGGCTAGACGGCTTTCTGACAACTAACATCGGTGGTTATGGGTCCCTGCTTTCGCAGGGACGACATTGAATTCCCCTCACGCTTTCCTTTTCGCCGCTTCCTTCTGCAGATCCGGCGCGTTGACGGTCGGGATCGCGACGCGGCCGGGGCCGGTTAGCGAAAGGGCCGCGGCGGCCTTGTCGTTTTCCATGATCTTGGCCATCACGGCCTGTCCGGCGCGCTCGAACACCGCGCGGTTTTCGATCACGAATTTCTGCGACTTGCGCAGGCCGTCGATATAGCCGTTGATTTCCGGCACCACATAGCGTGCCACCATGTCCCAGCTGCGGCGGGTGTTTTCAGGGTTGGCCCAGTCG
>DATBYN010000462.1:0-5136 GCA_036513695.1 Bradyrhizobium sp.
TGCTTTCGCAGGGACGACGGAGAGCTAGAACAAACTCAACTGTTGCCCGCTTTGTTTCGGCCGCGCGAAATGCTCAGACGTCAGTTTCGAACGCCGCTTGTTGAGCCCGAGCTTTTCGCAGGCGATCTCGAACCGGCGTCCGATCATCCAGGCCATCGGTCCGGTGCCCTTCATCCGCGTTCCCCACTGCGAGTCGTAGTCGCGCCCGCCGCGCATGTCGCGGATCAGGGTGAAGACGTGGCGATAGCGATCGGGATAATTGGCCATCAACCATTCGCGGAAGAGGTCGCGCACTTCCAGCGGCAGCCGCAGCAGCACATAGCTTGCTTCCTTGACGCCGGCATGCGCAGCCGCGTCGAGAATACGCTCGATCTCGGCATCGTTCAGCGCCGGGATCACTGGCGCCACCATCACGGTGGTCGGAATTCCGGCCTCCGAAAGTTGTCGCAGCGCCTCCAGCCGTTTCGGCGGTGTCGAGGCCCGCGGCTCCATGGTGCGCGCCAGTTTGGCATCGAGCGTCGTCACCGAAATCGCCACTTTGGCCAGATTGCGCCTCGCCATCCGTGAGAGAATGTCGATGTCGCGGGTCACCAGCGCCGATTTTGTCACGATGCCGACCGGATGCGAAGCGCGATCCAGCACCTCCAAAATCCCGCGCATGATCTTGCGCTCGCGATCGATCGGCTGGTAGGGATCGGTGTTGGTGCCGATCGCGATCATGCGCGGCTCGTAATCCTGCGCCGCCAGTTCCTTCTCCAGAAGCTGCGGCGCATCGGGCTTTGCAAACAGCTTCGATTCGAAGTCGAGCCCCGGCGACAGGCCCAGAAAAGCGTGGGTCGGCCGCGCGAAACAATAGACACAGCCATGTTCGCAGCCCCGGTACGGATTGATCGAACGATCAAAACCGATATCGGGAGAATCGTTGCGTGTGATGACTTTTCGCGCGGTATCGAGCGCGACGCTGGTCTTGAACGGCGGCAACTCATCGAGGCTCTGCCAGCCGTCGTCGAAAGCTACGCGGGCTTCAGCCTCAAAGCGGCCAGTGTCGTTGGATTGCGCGCCGCGGCCACGCCGCCGCTCGCTTTCGATCGCGACCGCGAGTTCCGGAAAAGGCGAAGTCGCACCCGCCGGTTCGGAGGGCGCCGTGACCGGCGGGTGCTTGAGGGCATGAGAGGATGCTCGACTCATGGTCTCTACATAGCACGCCCATAGAACAAATCAAGAACATCGACTTATTTTTCGCAGCTGAGCGGGCGCGGCATCGTCACGGCGAGCGGCAGACGCATTGCCGCAAAAAGCTGCAGCCGGCATGCTGTCCTGAATGTGACAAGATGATAATTGTGCCGGGTTTTTGCTGCCGCTTGAGGGATCGAAGAACTTATCAATGCTGAGCGTCATTATCCCAACCGAGGGCGTCGAGCAGCCTGCGGTAGCTACCCTTGCAGCGCTGGTGCCGGGCGCCGCCGCCGGCGTGATACGGGAGGTGCTGTTGGTCGACCGCTCCGGCAACGGAGTGATCGAGCGCGTCGCCGACGTCTCAGGCTGTCGCTTCCTGCGCTTCGAGGGATCGCATGCCGCAGCGCTTGCCGCCGGCGCCCGCCAGGCCCGCTCGCCATGGCTGATGTTCCTGCATGCCGGTGCCGTCCTCGACAGCGGCTGGATCGATGAGACCACGCAATTCATCCAGCGCGTCTCGATGAGCGATCATCCGCGCGCCGGCATTTTCCGTTACGCCCGCTCGCCCTATGCCGAAACAAGGCTGCGCGATGGTTTCAAATTCTTGGCAAGGATGGTTTCAGGGCCGTCGGCGGACCAGGGACTGTTGATCGCACGCGACCATTACGAGCGGCTCGGCGGCTATCGGCCGGACGCCAGCCGCTCCGAAGCGAGGCTGCTGCGGCAATTGCGCCGCTCGCGCACCTTGCTGCGTTGCCGGATCATGGTGGCGTGACGGTCTCCGTCATTCCGGGCGACGCCACCGGGTCCGCGCAAAGCGCGGCCCGATGACAGGCTCCGCGGCGAACGCGGAATCTCGAGATTCCCCGATGTGCAATTGCACATCTGAGGTTCGCGCTGACGCGCGCCCCGGAATGACAGGTTAGGCCGACGCGCCTTGGGCTTTCGGGCGCCGCAGGTGTTCATCCAGCCGCGGCATGATCTCGACGAAATTGCAGGGCCGCGTCCGGTAATCGAGTTGGGCTAAAAGAATGCCGTCCCAGGCGTCGCGGCAGGCGCCTGGCGATCCCGGCAGGCAGAAGATGAAGGTGGCGCCGGCGACGCCCGCGGTGGCGCGGCTTTGCACGGTCGAGGTGCCGATCTTGGCGTAGCTCAGCATATGAAACGCGATGGAAAAGCCGTCCATCCGCTTTTCGAACAGCGGCTCGACCGCCTCCGGCGTGACGTCGCGGCCGGTAAAGCCGGTGCCGCCGGTGGTGATGATGGCATCGACGTCCGGGTCGGCGATCCATCGCTTGATGATGATGCGGATCGCGTCGACATCGTCGACAATGATCTCGCGCGCCGCGAGATGATGACCGGCCGCAATAAGCCGCTCCGCCAGCGTGGTTCCGGATTTGTCATCCGCGAGCGAGCGCGTATCGGAAATCGTCAGCACCGCGATATTGAGCGGGACGAACTCTTTTGACTCGTCGATCGAGGACATCACACCTTACTCCCTCATGTCCCGCACGATCCGGGGCGCGCGGCGACCCGTTATTAGTTGCCCCCGCCAAACGTGTTGCAGGCCTGCACCGTGCCCTGCTGATAGCCGGTCATGAACCATTGCTTGCGTTGCGCGGCGGAGCCGTGGGTGAAGGAGTCCGGCACCACCCGTCCGGTAGCCTGGCGTTGCAGCGTGTCGTCGCCGATCGCGGACGCCGTGGTCAGCGCAGCATCGATGTCGCCGGCCTCAAGGAAGCCCGGACGTTTCTTTTCCTCGCGATTGACCCAGACGCCCGACAGGCAATCGGCCTGCAACTCGACCTTGACCTGAAGCGCGTTGGACTCGGCCTTGCTGCCGGCCTGCTGCTGCAGCCGCGTCACCCGCGGCAGGATGCCAAGCAGGTTCTGGATGTGATGGCCGGCCTCGTGGGCGATGATATAGGCCGCGGTGAATTTGCAGGCGTTGCCGGAGCAGCCGCGAAACCGCGTCTCGACTTCGCGGAAAAATCCGGTATCGAGGAAAATCGTCTTGTCCGGCGGGCAATAAAACGGTCCCATCGCCGACTGCGCCATGCCGCAGCGCCCGCCATTGGTGGCGTTGCGAAACAGCACGATTTTCGGACCCGAATAGGATTGCCCTGAGGCCTGGAAGATCTCGCTCCAGCGATCGTCGATCTCGCCGAGGATGCCGGCGATCATGCTGCCCATCTCGTCGGTCGGCGCGCCGGTCTTGACGGTGCCGGACCTGCGATCGGTCTGATAGGTCGGCGCCTGACTGCCGCCGCCGGTGAGAACTTCCGCACCGCCGATCAGGAGACGCGGATCGATGCCGAAGGCGTAGCTAATGAGGCCGAGCACGATGATGGTGCCGATACCAAGCCCGCCGCCGCCCATTGGCAGGCCGAGGCCGCCACCACCGCCCATTCCGCCGCCATCATCGCCGCGACGGTCTTCGATGTCGTCGCTGCGGCGGAAGTCATCGTAACGCATGGCGGTTTTTCCTTAAATTCCATCTCGTCAATTTCACCGCGTCGGCAACGCATTCGCCGAGCCCCGACGCGGCACTCACGTAAAATTTCCAATCCGTTAATCAATAGCCCGCCCGGCAAAAATTGCCTAGTGCGACGGGCACGAGTTCTCGTCGGCGATGCGACGCATAGGTTAAGAGAATTTCGAACTGAAACCGCGGCGGAATCATGGATTTTCCGGAAGCCCTCGCCAATCCTCGGCTTGAATGAGGAGAATGCTGCAACGCGGCTTGCGAACTTGGCTCGCGACGCGTTGACGCAATCACCCGCGCAATCTCGTGCGATAAAATTTTCGATTAAGTCGATTTTTACTTTGGCGGGTCAATGTAGCGCCAGTCGGTTGTTTAGTCCCGCGTCGCCGACAGCGTCGCCTGAGTCAGAGTATTTGAGTCATGGTTGTGTCGCGTCGCGGGGCGTCTGCAAAGGCGCCCCGCACTAAATTTGAGTCCCCGTCGAGTGCCCGTATCGTCGTAGGCGATTGCGTCGCCGAAATGTCGAAATTGCCGGCCGCGTCCGTCGACCTGGTATTCGCCGATCCACCCTACAATCTGCAGCTCAGAGGCGATCTCAAGCGCCCCGACGAATCCCACGTCGATGCCGTCAACAATGACTGGGACAAGTTTTCATCCTTTGCCGCCTATGACGATTTCACCCGCGCCTGGCTCTTGGCCTGCCGCCGCATCATGAAACCGTCGGCGACCTTGTGGGTGATCGGCTCCTATCACAATATCTTCCGCGTCGGCGCCATCATGCAGGATCTCGGCTTCTGGGTGCTCAACGACATCGTCTGGCGCAAGACCAATCCGATGCCGAACTTCCGCGGCCGCCGCTTTACCAATGCCCACGAGACCATGATCTGGGCGGCGCGCGACGAAAACGCCAAGGGCTATACATTCAACTACGAAGCCCTGAAGGCCGCCAATGAGGACGTGCAGGCGCGTTCCGACTGGCTGATCCCGCTCTGTACCGGCGAGGAGCGCCTCAAAGGCGCCGACGGCAAGAAAGTCCATCCGACCCAAAAGCCCGAAGGCCTGCTGGCGCGGGTGCTATTGTCGTCATCCAAGCCCGGCGATCTCGTGATCGATCCGTTCAACGGCACCGGCACCACCGGCGCGGTGGCAAAGCGTCTCGGCCGCCGCTATATCGGCTTCGAGCGCGACCAGACCTACGCGACTGCGGCAGAAGCGCGCATCGCCGCCATCGAACCGCTGCCCGAAGCCACGCTGGCGCCGTTCATGACCGCCCGCGACGCGCCGCGGGTGGCGTTCTCCGAACTGATCGAGCGCGGCATGATTCCGCCCGGCACCACGTTGGTCGACTCGAAAAAGCGCCACGGCGCCCTGGTCCGCGCCGACGGCGCCATCATGCTGGGCGATAAGGTCGGCTCGATTCACCGCATGGGCGCGGTGGCACAAGGCTCGGAAGCCTGCAACGGCTGGACCTTCTG
>DATBYN010000463.1:0-3749 GCA_036513695.1 Bradyrhizobium sp.
CGCAGCGTCGCTTCGGCTTTCGGCAAATCCCTGGAAAGCATGTAGGAGAGGCCGAGATTGGACAGCACCGACGGCTCGTCGGGCACGATCTTCAGCGCACTGGCGTAATAGCGGCGCGCCTCGTCATGCCGGCCCATTTGATCCAGCGCCGCACCCTGCACCGACAAGATCCGCCAGTCCGGATTGTCAGGTGAATGAGCGCGGCCAAGGACGTCGAAGGCCTGCTGAAAGTTGCCGTTGTCGGCAAGCGCCCGGCCCCAGGCGGCGAGCAGCGCCTTGTTGCCGGGATGGGCGATGCTGGCCTGTTCGAGCACGGCGGCGGCCTGGGCGCGCTGCCCCGTGTTGCGCAGCGCCTGGCCATAGGCGAGGGCCGCGTCGGCATCCCTGGGATTGGCCCGATAGCGCTCGCCGTAAAGCTCTGTGACGTGGTGCGGGTCGGCATCCGGGCTCGGGCCGGCGTCGGCCTTTGACGTGATCGATCCGGTGATGTCGGACATGGTTTGGCAGCCGCCGAGACCGGCGGCCAGGATCGCCGTCACGGCCGCGGAGACGAGAAGCCGGGAAAGGCTGCACTTGAGAGGAATTGGCACGTTAGCTCACGATTTCGGGCAAATTGATCGAGCCGAACGCGCCAGCAATAGACTGTTAACCCTAACGGCTGGTTAATTGAGGCATGTGGGGCCGCCGGGGCCGATTCTCCCCTTCTCCCCTTGTGGGAGAAGGTGGCGAAATCGAGCGGAGCGAGATGGAGCCGGATGAGGGGTCTGCATCCGCGGAGAGAGACCCCTCACCCGGCTTCGCGGAGTTTATCATCGGGCGGCGCTTCGCGCCGACCCGTTGGCGAAGCCACCCTCTCCCACAAGGGGCCCCACAAGGGGAGAGGGTAAGCACGCCGGTTTCAACTCACCCCATCAATATTCGATGGCGAGACGTTTCCTGATTTCATCGACCCGCTTGTCGAGCGCATCGAACCGCGCGTGAATGGCCCGGTCGTGAAGGTAAAATATATACCCGCCGGCCAGAAACCCGAAAATCCAGTGGTGGGTTTCCACGTAGATCAATATCTGCTCAATCGCGTGAGCGATGGAAACAAAAATGTCCCATACGAATTCCATCGCATTCCCCAATTCGAGAAAATGTCGCTGTGATTTTGGAAGATTGGAGCTGACCGGCGAGGCTGCCGCCCGCCTTCAGCTATTTGTGATGCTTGCGGAGATAGGCGTGGAGCGACTCGGTGCCGGTTGCGGCAAGCAGCGTCTTGAGCATCATGTCGCTGCGGTGACCTTTCGCGAAATGCTCGCCATAGGTCTTTCGCAGGGCTTTGACGCGGGTGTTGCCGTGCTTCTTGTCGATGCGGCCGGTCGTATCGCGATGCCGACCGTCCAATACCTTCTTGGCCATGTAAAACTCCCCGGATTTTTTGACAAACCGAGCCTACCACGGTCCCTGCACGGGGTGTAGTGGCTGGCCGCTTGCCGCTACAAGCGATTGCGGAGCAGCAAAAAAACTGCAAGCTCTGGCCAGCCGCGAAGCTTACGCCCATTCTGCCCCTGCCCCGCTTTCATTGAAGACCGAGAACAGCATGCCTTCCATTTTCGAGACCGCGCCCGCCGCTTCGTCCATCCCGATTGTGTTCGCGACCAAGGTGAAATGGGATGCGATCTGCGCCGACCTTCCCGCCGAGGCCCGCCAGTTCGCCAGGGCCAATGGTTTTGCCGCCAAGCCGGGGGCCTGTCTCACGCTCCCCGCAGCCGACGGCCAGATCGCGCAAGTCGTGTTCGGCCTCGAGGACGAGACCAGCAAATCCCGCGATCTATTCCGGCCCGGCCAATTGCCGGGACTGCTGCCATCAGGCACTTATCGCTTCGCCAACGCGCCACACGACACCCGTCTCGCGGCGCTCGCGTTTGCGCTAGGCGCCTATCGCTTCAGCCGCTACCGCAAGGCGGATGCATCAGATGTCAAACTGGTGCCGCCGGATGGCATTGACGCCACCGAACTCACGCGAATGGCGGAAGCAGCCTACCTTGCCCGCGACCTCATCAATACGCCGTCGAACGACATGGGACCGGAGGAACTGGCGCTTTCCGCGCAACAGCTCGCAAACCGCTTTGGCGCCAATTTCAGCTGCATCGTCGGCGACGACCTGACGGCACAGAATTTTCCGCTCATTCATGCCGTGGGGATGGCGTCATCGCGCGCGCCGCGGCTGATCGATTTCAGCTGGGGCGATCCCACCCACCCCAAGGTGACGCTGGTCGGCAAAGGTGTCTGCTTCGATACCGGCGGGCTCGACCTAAAACCGTCGTCAGGCATGCTGATCATGAAGAAGGATATGGGCGGCGCCGCCAACGTGCTGGCGCTGGCGCAGATGGTGATGGACAAAAAGCTCAAGATTCGCTTGCGGGTCCTGATCCCCGCGGTCGAGAACGCGGTCGCGGGCAACGCCTTCCGTCCGCTCGATATCTTCCCCTCACGCAAGGGCATCACCGTGGAAATCGGCAATACCGACGCCGAAGGCCGTTTGATCCTGGCCGATGCGCTGGCGCTGGCGGATGAGGAAAAACCAGATCTGCTGGTCGATATGGGCACCCTGACCGGGGCGGCGCGGGTGGCGCTGGGGCCCGATTTACCGCCCTTTTACACCAACGATGAGACGCTGGCAGAGGAAGTGGCGCGATGCGCCAAAGGGGAGAACGATCCGTTGTGGCGAATGCCGCTGTGGTCACCTTACGATAGCTGGCTCGATTCGAAAATCGCCAACGTCAACAACGCGCCGTCGGGCACGTTTGCCGGCTCGATCACCTGCGCGTTGTTCCTGCAGCGTTTTGTGGAGCACGCCAAAAGCTGGCTGCATCTCGACATCTACGGCTGGACGCCATCGGCAAAGCCGGCACGGCCGGAAGGGGGCGAATGCCAGGCCGCCCGCGCGCTCTACAAACTGTTGAGCGAACGCTATGGATGATCCGCGCCTGACGCCGGCGAGGGGCGACCTCGCCGCCAAATATCTCGAGGGCAAGGTCAAGGCGGCGCGTTTTGTCACGGGCGAAGAATTCGAAATTGTCGATGCGCTCGCACCCTTGCGCGAGGCGCCATCCTTCGATGCGACGCTCCTGACCCAAGCGCTGAAGGGCGAGCGCGTCACCATCTATGACGGCGATGGCGAAGGTTTTGCCTGGGGTCAGCTGAACAGCGACGGCTATGTCGGCTGGCTCCCCGACCGCGCGCTGGCAAAACCCGGTGGCAAGCCGACGCACAAGGTCACGAGCTTGCGCACATTCGCCTTTCCGGGTCCATCGATAAAACTGCCGCCGCTCGACACGCTTGTGATGGGGACGCAGGTCACGCTGACGCGCGAAGACGGCGCCTTCGCCGTGACACGCGAGGGTTGGTATCTGCCGCGGCAGCATGTCGGCAGCATCGATCGCAATGAGAAGGATTTTGTTGCGGTCGCCGAGCGTTTTATTGGCACGCCGTATCTGTGGGGCGGCAAGACCAGCCTCGGCATCGACTGTTCCGGCCTCGTTCAGGTATCGCTGACCGCCGCAGGCACCGGCTGCCCGCGCGACAGCGACATGCAGGAAGACGGGCTCGGCAGGGCGTTGGATGCAGCCGAGTCCAAAAAATTGCAGCGCGGCGATCTGATCTTCTGGAAAGGCCATGTCGCCATCGCGCGGGACACGGAGACCGTCGTCCACGCCAACGCGCATCACATGGCGACCGTGATCGAAGGCACCCGCGAGGCGATC
>DATBYN010000464.1:0-3268 GCA_036513695.1 Bradyrhizobium sp.
GGTATTGACCGGCCCCTTCATCTTGTTCACGGCCTGCTCGAGAGAGAGCCCCTGGACCGCCTCGCCATCGATCTCGCTGATCAAATCGTTCGACAGGATGCCGGCCTTTTTCGCCGGCGTATCGTCCATCGGCGCCACCACCTTGATCAGGCCATCCTCCATCGTGACCTCGATGCCGAGACCGCCGAACTCGCCCTGGGTGGTCTCCTGCATGTCGCGCCAGGCCTTGTCGTTCATGTAGCGCGAGTGCGGATCAAGCGAGGTGACCATGCCGTTGATGGCGCCCTCGATCAGCTTTGAGTCGTCGGCCTTTTCGACATAGTCGGCCTTGACCCGCTCGAACACCTCGCCGAACAAATTGAGCTGCGCATAGGTATCGGCGCCGGCACCGGCGGCCGCCTTGGCGGCGGCGACCCATTGTCCGCCCTGCGGCGCGGTGACGAGAAGGGTTAAGCAGATACCTGACGCCGCACCGAGGAAAAACAGGGCATTCTTGCGCATTGTTGGCGAACCTTCTCGCTGTAGATTTTGCCCAGAACGGGCAGGTTAAACGGTCATCTTGCTTTTTTGACGTTACTCAACCGGAAACTCACAACAGCTTTCTGGTTTCATTGAGGCCGTTTTGAAGGCCGTTCTGCCAGGTCGAGGGCATGGTGCCGAAGCCGCGCTTGGCGCGGGTCCCGAGCCAATAGCCGAATTGCGGCGGAACATGGCGGAACGGACCGTCAACGCCGAGTTTCAGGGCGGCGTCCATCGGCCAGTTCGGATTGTTGAGGATTTCGCGCCCGACCGCGATCAGATCGGCCTGCCCCTCCTGCAAAATCTGCTCGGCCTGGTCGCCGTGGATGATCAGGCCGACCGCCATGGTCATGATATCGGCGTGGCGGCGGACATATTCCGCCAGCGGCACCTGGTAATTATATTTTATCTCCTTACCCAGGATCGGCGCCGCTTCGGTGATGCCGCCGGATGAGCAATCGATGACGTCGACGCCTTTTGTCTTGAGAACCTTGGCAAGCCGCGCGCTCTGTTCCGGTCCCCACCCCGCATTGTCCTCAACCGACAGCCGCACGAATAACGGCTTGTGGTCGGGCCAATGCGCGCGCACCGCTTCGGCGATCTCGATGACAAAACGCATCCGGTTTTGCTCCGAGCCGCCATATTCGTCCGCGCGCTGGTTGGAGCGTTCCGACAGGAACTCGTGCACGAGATAGCCGTGCGCGCCGTGCAGCTCCAGCACCTCAAAACCGGCTTGATGGGCGCGCCCTGCGGCATTGCCCCAGGCTTGCACCAGGTCTTTCACTTCGGAGCGTTCGAGCGCCCTTGGCACCGGCCACTTGTCGCTATGCGCGATCGCGCTCGGTGCAACCGGCGCCCACTCGTCCCAATCCTCGATCTCGTCGGTTCGCGGCAGCGGCCCGTCGCCTTCCCATGGACGCCTGGCGCGCGCCTTGCGGCCGGAATGACCGAGCTGGATTCCAGCGACCGCATTCTGCTGTTTTATGAATTTCACGAGACGCGACAACGGCTCGATAAACGCGTCGGCCCAGATTCCGAGATCGCCGACGGTGCCGCAGCCTCGCCGCTCGACTTTTGTCGATTCGACCACCACGAGCCCCGCGCCGCCGGCCGCAAACTTTCCCGCATTCATCAGATGCCAGTCGGTCGGAAATCCCTTCACCGCGGAATATTGGTGCATCGGCGGCACCACGATGCGGTTGCGCAGCTCGACGTCCCGGATGGCCAGCGGTGAAAACAGCAGCATCCCCGACATTTACCATTTCCTGGTTCGGCCTCGGGCATCAAAATCCCGGCATCGCGGATCCCGCCGAATTGGGCTTAAGGATATACGCCGCCACCGAGCCGGCAAAGCCGGAATCCTACGGGTTTCCTGTCCATTTTGTAATCCACCTTCGCTCGTTGAGCTACGGCGGACAAGTCGCTTCTTGCAATGGAGACGGACATGCGCTCCCCCGCCAACGGTCGTCATACCCCGCGAAAGCGGGGTATCCAGTACGCCGCGGTCTTTCGATTCCATCGCTGACGTCTCGGAATATTGGATCGCCTGCCTTCGCGGGCGTCCGTGACGATCGCGATACGCCCCTCGAGTGGGACGAGACGGTGCGAGTTTTAGAAGTGATTTGGGTCAAACGCGAAGCGGAATATTTTTGTAAATAGGGCTAGACAGGCTTTCTACTGATTTGCCCGTCGGGCAAAACCAACACCGTAATCCGTAGCCCGGATGGAGTGCAGCACAATCCGAGGCTCCATCCGTGCTGAGAAAATCCCGGAGTTCGCTTCGCTCCGTCCGGGCTACGGGACTCCATCCCCGTCATTGCGAGGAGCGCTTGCGACGAAGCAATCCAGCTTTCTTGTCGCGGCAAACAAAGCTGGATTGCTTCGCTTCGCTCGCAAAGACGGCTTCCTCGTGATGCGACGCCGTCGCGTATCGTGCTTCCATCGCATCAAACGCGGGCTTGTCGACCAGCCGTTGCCGTTCCTCGAACGACGTGACCGAGGCTTCGTCAAGCACACCGGTGTCGCGCAGCGCTTTCAGCGTGGTCTGCATGCCGTGCACGGCGCCTTGCAGCGCGGCGTTGGCGTAGAGCACGAGGGAAAAGCCCATGTCGGCGGCGGCGGCAACGTCCACGATCGGGGTTTTGCCGCCGAGCACCATGTTCAGGAGCTGCGGCGCGGCGAGACGTTTTGGGACCTGTTCGAGATCGGCGACTGTTTCGGGCGCCTCGACGAAGGTCACATCCGCGCCGGCTTCGATATAGCGGCTGGCGCGATCGATGGCGGCCTCAAAACCCTCGACCGCGCAGGCGTCGGTCCGGGCAATGATCACGAGACCGTCTCGGCGGGCATCCACGGCGGCGCGCAGCTTGCTCACCATCTCCGCAGTCGGAATCAATTCCTTGCCGCTGAAATGACCACAGCGTTTTGGCGCATGCTGGTCCTCAAGCTGGATCGCGCTGGCGCCGGCCTGCTCCAAGGTGCGGACCGTGTGGGTGACGTTGATGGCGTTGCCAAAGCCGGTGTCGGCGTCGACGATCAGCGGCAGATCGACCACGCCGCGAATGGCCATGGTGTGCTCGGCGACCTGGCTCAGATCCATGAAGCCGAGATCCGGCAGGCCGAGATGCATGTTGGTCAGCCCCGCCCCGGTCAGATAGACCGCCTTGAAGCCGAGATCGGCGATGATCCGGGCGGCCAGCGCGTTCGGAGCGCCGGGCAGCAGCACGCCTTTTTCCCGTTCCAGCAGCGC
>DATBYN010000465.1:0-2451 GCA_036513695.1 Bradyrhizobium sp.
CATAGTCAGACGAACCGATTCGCTGCGCCATGCTGCGCGCAACACATGAGAATCCATGCCGAAACCATTGAAATCACTTGCTAAAGCTAAACCTTCGGATGATCTGTTCGGGACCGCCATGCCGAAAGGCCGGGCGCTCAAAGTGACACCGCGCGCCACCAGCGCCGAGGCCGGCTACACCGCGCGCGACATCGAGGTATTGGAGGGGCTCGAGCCGGTGCGGCGCCGGCCCGGCATGTATATCGGCGGCACTGACGAAAAGGCGCTGCATCATCTGTTCGCCGAAGTCATCGACAACGCCATGGACGAGGCCCTAGCGGGGCACGCTTCCTTTATCGAAGTCGAACTCTCTGCCGACGGATTTTTGACGGTCACCGACAATGGCCGCGGCATACCCGTCGATCCGCATCCAAAATTTCCGAAAAAGTCCGCACTCGAAGTCATCATGTGCACGCTGCATTCCGGCGGCAAATTCGACTCCAAGGTCTACGAGACCTCGGGCGGCCTGCATGGCGTCGGCGTCTCGGTGGTGAACGCGCTGTCCTCGCGGCTCGAGGTCGAGGTCGCCCGCAGCCAAAAGCTCTACCGCATGGCGTTCGAGCGCGGCCAGCCCAAGGGCAAGCTCGAAGACCTCGGCAAGATCAACAACCGCCGCGGCACCAAGATCCGCTTCAAGCCGGACAGCGACATCTTCGGCGCCAAAGCTGCTTTCAAGCCGCAGCGGCTGTTCAAGATGACGCGCTCGAAAGCCTATCTGTTCGGCGGCGTCGAAATCCGCTGGCGCTGCGATCCAGCCCTGCTCAAGGGCATCGAGGATGTGCCCGCCGAGGACAGCTTTCACTTTCCGGGAGGCTTGAAGGACTATCTCGCCGCCGCGATCCACGCCGACACGCTGGTGCACCCCGACATCTTCTCGGGCAAATCCGGCCGCAACGGCGCCCATGGCGCCTGCGAATGGGCGGTGGCATGGACTGCCGATGCCGACGGCTTTCTATCCTCCTATTGCAACACCGTGCCGACCCCCGACGGTGGCACCCATGAATCCGGTATGCGCAGCGCGCTGCTGCGCGGATTGAAGGACCACGCCGAGCGCGTCGGCCAGGGCAAGCGCGCCGCCAACATCGTCTCCGAAGACGTCATGGTCGGCGCTGCCGTAATGCTCTCGGTGTTCGTGCGCGAGCCGGAATTCCAGGGCCAGACCAAGGACCGCCTGGCGACTGCCGAAGCCCAGCGCATCGTCGAGCAGGCCATCAAGGACCCGTTCGACCACTGGCTGTCCGGCAATCCGCTGCAGGCCAACAAGCTCCTCGATTTTGTCATTGAGCGCGCCGACGAGCGTTTGCGCCGCCGCGCCGAAAAAGAAATCTCGCGCAAAACGGCCGTGAAGAAACTGCGCCTGCCGGGCAAGCTTTCCGACTGCACCAACACAGCGTCCGAAGGCTCCGAACTGTTCATCGTCGAGGGCGATTCGGCCGGCGGCAGCGCCAAGCAGGCGCGCGACCGCAAGACCCAGGCGATCCTCCCCTTGCGCGGAAAAATCCTCAATGTGGCGTCCGCGACCAGGGACAAGCTGACCGCCAACGCGCAGCTCGCCGACCTGATCCAGGCGATCGGCTGCGGCACCGGCGCACATTATCGCGAAGAGGATTTGCGCTACTCGCGCATCATCATCATGACCGACGCCGACGTTGACGGCGCCCACATCGCTTCGCTGCTGATCACCTTCTTCTATCGCCAGATGCCGCGGCTGATCGATGAAGGCCATCTCTATCTTGCGGTGCCGCCGCTCTACCGCCTCACCCATGGCAGCAAGACCGTGTACGCCCGCGACGACGCCCACAAGGACGCGCTGCTCAAGAGCGAATTCAACGCCAATGCCAAGGTCGACGTCGGCCGCTTCAAGGGCCTCGGCGAAATGATGCCGGCGCAGCTGAAGGAGACCACCATGGACCCGGCCAAGCGCGCCATGCTCCGCGTGGTGCTGCTGGCCGACGACCGCGACGGCACCGCCGATTCCGTCGAGCGCCTGATGGGAACCAAAGCCGAGGCGCGATTCGCCTTCATCTCCGACAAGGCGGAATTCGCCAGCGAGGATTTGCTGGACGTGTAGGCTGAGGACTGGCCGTTCCGCCCCAAGACAGTTGCAGGGGCCTTAAGCGTGAGTTTGCGGCCGTTTTCATCATAATTCACGGTTTTTTAATCGAAATCTCCCGGCCTTTTCCCGCGTGTGTGCCCGCCCGGTAACAGCTTTTTCCGAGGAACCCAGTATAGTCCTAGCCATGAAGTTAGGAAATCGGCGCAACCAACGCTGCCGTGCGATCGGGTCCGAACGCTTACTGAGGAAAATACGATGAAAAGACTGGTGCTCGCTCTCGCCGCCGTCGCGGCGTTCTCAGGTTCGGCCCTCGCCGCCGATATGGCACCTCACGCCTACACCAAGGCGCCCCCGCC
>DATBYN010000466.1:0-2156 GCA_036513695.1 Bradyrhizobium sp.
GGTGTACCTGTTCCGAGATTTGGCGGAGCAGGAGTCGCTTCGACGGCATCGGCCTTGTGTTTCCGAGACCTCTTCGTCGGCGCCGCCGATTGAGGCGCAATTGATCCCGTCGGCTTGCATGCGGTCTTGCGACCGCTCTTGCGGCGCTTTGTGACTTGGTTCGAGTCGATCCACGCGGACATGGCAGCCGAGTTGGCCTTGGCCTCGTCGGGGACGATGAGGCCTTTCCCCTGCGCGATCTTCTTGGCGTACAACAACTGTGCCGGACTTACCGGTCTGGGTTCTTGCTTCCCAGCCGTTTCTCCATCGGCTTTTTTGGGCGCGTGTTCGCTGAGAAATTTGCGGCAGATCGATATCGACGTCTTGTAGCCGGGCGGTGGCTTGATGCGTTTCTGCCGGCTAAGGCTTTTGGCAAAGCGCCTCATCGCAGGGGTTGGCGGATACGCCGCCGCGCCGTTGCCGACTACGTCGCCACGCAACGGAGGTCCTCCGGCAGCGGCACTCTCCTTCAGCCTGCCGATGATGCGTTCGGCGACATCGCACACAGCGTCAATCGCCCCGACCATCTCCTGTTTGCCGACAACGACATCGTCGAGCAGACACTCAAGTTGTGCCGTCACGCCTGGATCGACCAGCGCCGGATCGGCCTGTTTGAGAACGCCGAACAGCGACAGGCCGGTCTCGGTCGGCACAATATTCTTTCCCTGGGCTATTAGAAAACCCTGCTTCTTCAATCCGCCGATGATCTCGGCTCGGGTCGCCGGCGTGCCAATACCCTTGGCTTCCTTCAGGCGTTCCCGAAGAACCCCATCGTCGACAAAACGCCAGGCATTTTGCATTGCCTCGATCAGAGTGCCTTCGTTATAGCGCGGCGGCGGTCGGGTCTCCTTGTTCTCAATTTTTGGATCCTGCAGCATCGCGGTCTCGCCGTTGTGCAGTGGCGGCAGCAATTGCGCCTCGTCGCCCTTTTCGTCGGCGGGTTGCCAGTCCGGGAAAGCTGCTCGCCAGCCGAGATCGATGGGCTGACGACCGGCGGCGCGGAATTCGAAGCCACGCACATCGAGCGTTGCGCTCGTCTGCCGGTAGCGAAAGTCAGGCATCAGCGCTGACAGATAGGCCCGCGCGATAACGTCGAACAGTTTCTTCTCGTCGGACGAAAGACGAGGCCAGACCTCGCGCAATTTGTCGATCGTGTTGACGTTGGGAATAACGGCGTGATGGCTGGCACCCTCCAGCCCCTTGTCGTGAAAGGTGCCGCTCGCGCCCCTACGGATGATCGGCGGCTCCGGCACTGGGATTGCGCTGAATGATTGCCCCAAACGTAGTCCGCCCACGATCCGCGGCACGTCCGAAATCAAGCTCTGCGGCAGGTAGCGCACCTCGGCGCGCGGGTAAGTGATGATCTTCTTGCCCTGACCGTCATACAGCTCCTGCGCCACCTCGAGCGTTTTGCTGGCCGACCATCCGAAGCGTGAGCCGCAGAGTTTCTGCAAAGAAGGCAAATCGTGCAGCTTGGGTGGCCCTTGCCGCTTGTCCTCGACGCGCACTGCAAGCGCGCCCTCGAAGTCCCGAGCCGCGTTAGCAACAGACTCGGCTATCTCGCGCCGAACAATTCGGTCCTGAGGCGCGTGCCGCATCTGGAATTGGCCTCCCGCAACCTTCGCGGTGGCGACAACTTCAAAATAGGCAAGCGGCACGAAGTTCCGGATTTCCAACTCTCGCCTGCAAACGATTGCCAAGGTCGGCGTTTTTACGCGCCCAACTCCGATCACGCCACGCGCGCCTCGGCCCAGGATGACGGTCGCAGTGCGGGTGAGGGATAAATTGTAAATCTGATCGGCCTGCCGGCGCGCGACTGCGGCGGAGTAAAGGTGAGCATATTCGGTATTTGGCTTTGCCCGATCAAATGCGGTGCGAATTGTCTGCGAGTCCTGCGCTGTGAACAGCACCCGCATAACTTCGCCGCGGTACTTGTAATGCTCAAGAATTTCCTGACCGATGAGTTGACCTTCGCGATCGCAATCGGTGGCGAGCCAAACCCGCTTGGCGGAGCGCAGAGCCTCTCGAATCGCTTTGAGCTTGGCGGCTTTGTTTCCGCCCGTTGTTGGGCGAGTGTCGTAAAGACCGTCCGGCCGCAGAAGTATTGGCGACCAGCG
>DATBYN010000467.1:0-2379 GCA_036513695.1 Bradyrhizobium sp.
CCGCTGCTGCCGGCATGTTCGGTTCGAGCGCCTATGCGGACGATCCGATCAGCGTCGCAAGCATTCACGATCTCTCGGGCGGGCTCGACATCTATGGCAAGCCGATGGTCGATGCTCTGACGCTCGCCGTCGAGGAAGCCAATGCTGCCGGCGGCCTGCTCGGCAAACAGATAAAATTGATCAACTACGACACCCAGTCGAACATGCAGCTCTACACGCAGTTCGCGCAGCAGGCGGCACTCAAGGACAAAGTCGCCGTGGTGCATGGCGGCATCACGTCCGCCTCACGCGAGGTGATCCGCCCCGTGCTCGATCGTTTCAAGACTTTGTATTTTTACAATACCCAATATGAAGGCGGCGTTTGCGACCGCAACCAGTTCGACACCGGCGTCACCCCGGCGCAGACCGTGGAAAAGCTCGTGCCTTACGCCATGAAGAAGTGGGGCAAGAAGGTCTATGTGATCGCGGCCGATTACAATTACGGCCAGATCACCTCGCAATGGGTGAAGAAATACGTCCTCGAAAACGGCGGCGAAGTTCCGTCGATCGATTTCTTCCCGCTCGATGTCACCAATTTCGGTCCGACCATCTCCAAAATCCAGGCGGCGAAGCCGGACATGGTTTGGTCGGCGCTGGTCGGCGGCGCGCATATCTCGTTCTATCGGCAGTGGGCCGCGGCCGGCATGCGCAAGAGCATTCCGATGGCCTCGACCACTTTCGCCGTTGGCAATGAGCACATCGTGCTGTCGCCAGAGGAATGCGACGGCATGCTGGTCTGCTACAATTATTTCCAGGACCTGAAGAACAAGACCAACGAAGCCTTCGTTGCCGCTTTCTTGAAGCGCTTCGGCGCCGATTATCCCAACATCACCGAACTCGCGATGGGAACCTATCAGGGCTTCCGCCTGTGGGCGGAGGGCGTCAAGAAAGCCGGCAGTGTCGACCGCATCAAAGTCACCGAGGCGCTGGAAACCGGCATCAGCATCGATGCGCCCTCGGGCAAGGTAACGATCGACCCGCCGACGCATCATTGTGTGCTCGACGTTCACATCGCCGAAGTCAGCAACAAGAAGCTCAAGGTGCTGGAAGATTTCCCGCAACAGAAGCCTGCGGACACCGCCGCGGTGTGCGATCTGATCAAGAATCCGAACGACAACCAGCAATATGTGATCAAGATCTAGCGGCCGCTCGGCCGTCGGATCTCTTGGGAAAGGTGAACGTGGACCTCGTTGCTCTCCTGGCGATCCAGGTGCTCTACGCCGTTGCCAGCCTGGCGCTGATCAGCGTTGGGCTGGCGATTATCTTCGGCATGATGCGGGTCATCAATCTCGCCCATGGCGAGTTCCTGATGCTCGGCGGCTATGCGGCGATCGTCGCCACCAGCCACGGCATCAGCATCTGGATCGCGATATTGGTGGTGGCGCCTGTTGTCGTCGGCATCATCGGGGTCATCGTCGAGCGCACCATCATACGCTTTCTCTACGGCCGCATGATCGACACCATGCTGGCGACCTGGGGCCTCAGCCTGTTCCTGGTCGGATTGACTACCGCGATCTTCGGCAACACCACCGTCGGCATCTCGGCGCCGCTCGGCAGTTTCCAGATCGGCGCCTATCGCACGAGCGGTTATACGCTGTTCGTGATTGCGGTCGCCATCGTCGTGCTGGGCGCGATCTTCGCGGTGATGCGCTGGACCCGGCTCGGCCTGATCGCCCGCGGCACCATGCAGAACGCCAATATGGCGGCAGCGCTCGGCGTCAATCCGCCGCTGGTCTATGCCGTTACCTTCGGCATCGGGGCTGCGTTGTCCGGCCTTGCCGGCGCGGTGCTGGCGCCGGTCTCCGGCGTGTTTCCGACCATCGGCGTTGCCTATGTGGCAAAATCCTTCATCACGGTGATCGGCGGCGGCGCCGCGATCCTGAGCGGAACGGTTTCCGCGTCAGCGCTATTCGGCACCATCAACCAGATCGCGACCTTTGCCACCACGCCGGTATTCGGCGAGGTGGCGTTACTTGCCGCGGCCATCGTCCTGATCCGCTTGCTGCCGCAAGGCATCACCGGGCGCTTTTTCCGGAGAGGCCTGTGAACGGTCGCACCCTCAATTTTCTCGGTCTCGGATTGGTCGGCCTCGTCGGCCTTGCTTTCCTGATCCTGACGCCGCGCTTCGCCGAGCTCGATACCGTGCTCGAACTCACGGTCTACATGATCATGGCGATCCTCGCGCTCAGCCTGGCGCTGATCTGGGGCTATGGCGGCATTTTATGCTTTGGCCAATCGGCATTCTTTGGATTAGGTGCCTATACCTACGCGATCGCGATGTTCAATATCGGCGAAAGCACCGTTCCGCTGCTACTGGCGATCGTGCTGCCGGCGGCGTTT
>DATBYN010000468.1:0-10045 GCA_036513695.1 Bradyrhizobium sp.
TCGCCCCACACCGGGTCCGGCACGCCGAGCACTGCTACCTCGCCGATCGCGGGATGGGTGAGGATTTTTTCTTCCACCTCGCGCGGGTAGATGTTGGACCCGCCCGAGATATACATGTCGGAAGCACGGCCGGTGATATAGACAAAACCTTCTTGGTCCATGTGGCCGAGATCGCCGGTGCGAAACCAGCCATCGCGAAACGCTTTTGCATTCGCCTCGGGATTGTCAAAATAGCCGGCGAACACGGCGGGGCCGATGACGCAAATCTCGCCTGTCTCGAACGGTTTTAACTCTCGCCCGTCGTCGCCCTGGATCGAGACCTGCATGCCCGTACGCTCGAAACCGCAGGTGCCGATCCGCGCTTGTGGCCCGTCCTCGGGATCATGCAGCGCCGGCGGCAGCACGGTGATGTTGCCGGTGACTTCGCCGAGGCCAAAATATTGCACCAGCACGTGACCGAGTTTTGCCAGTGCCGCCTTCTGGTCCTCACGATACATCGGCGCGCCGGCATAGATCACGTAGCGCAGCGAGGAATGGTCGTAGCGGTCGATTGCGGGATTCTCGACCATCATCTTGAGGATGGTCGGCACCGTGAACATGTTGCTGACGCGATGCGTCTCGATCAGCCGGAAGGCTTCGTTGATGTCAAAGCGTTCCGATGGAAGCAGGATGGTTTTTGCGCCACGCGCGGCTTGCACGAGCTGATGGATGCCCGCGCCATGCGACAGGGGTGCGACCACCAGCGAAGCGTCGTCCTCGGTGGTGCCGGGCATGAGATCAGCAAGGTGATTTGTCACCACAAAGGCCATCTGGCCGTGGGTCAGCACCGCCGCCTTGGAACGCCCGGTGGTGCCCGAGGTGAAGAAGAACCAGCAGGGATCGTCGTACTCGACGCTGGTGTTATCGACGCTGGCGCCCGCATGCGCGGCGATCGCCTCGCTGACGGATTTCTCGCCGAGCGCGCCCTCCCCGATCCGCCAGATAAAGGCGAGCGCCCGGCTCGCGGCTTTGACGGCTGCGGCATGCTCGGGAAAATCGCCGTGACACAAAAATGCTTTCGCGCCGGAGGCGGTGGCGAGATAGGCGACCTCGTCGGGCATCAAACGAAAATTGGTCGGTACCCAGACCGCGCCCAAACGAAAGGCCGCAAACATCGACCAGAACATCTCGTCACAATTTTTCGAGTGCACCAGGATGCGGTCGCCCTTGGCGATGCCCCGCGCGGCCCAGGCTGCCGCCAGTGCAGAGACACGGGCGTCGATCTCGCGCCAGGTCCAGGATTTTTCGGCCCAGACGAAGCCGATGCGGTCGCCGTGCCGGCGCGCGTTCTGGGTCGCAAGATGCGCAAGGTTCATCACCCGGCGCGACATCCGCGTCATGCCGCCGGTCCCGGGTGCTGCGCCCTCCCCGCTCACCGTCGTCCCATCCACGCGCCCGCTGCCAGAAGAACAACACCGACAACGCCTGCGACAACGCCGTGCTTGTAATGCATGCGCGTCACGCCGGCTTCATGGCCCGGGAAAAAGCCCGGCAGTTGATCCGCCGGCATCAGGAAATAAACCGCGGCAATGACGAGCAGGACCACGCCGAGCAAAGTGAGAATGAGCTTCATGATTCGACCTGTAGGAGTGGACGATGTTGGGAACAGCGCGCGGAGAAATTTAAGCCCTTGTTTATCGCCAACGCGCCCCGTGCAGCAAGTGCGCTGCGAACGGCAAGCCGAAGCCCGCCGCCGTGTCGCCAAGGCGACGGGCCCGATGGCGTTTCCGCCGTTCGGCTATTGCCCGTGCTTGAGCATGTCCTGATCGCTCAGATCCCAGTCCTGCCACAACTGCAGTGCCGCAAGCAGCAGCACCAGCCCGCCAAGCGTCGAATGATAAAATCTAAGCAGGCCATCGCCGGAATAGCCGAAGACGTAGGGCGAGATGATCAGCCACAGCGCGAGGAAAATTGCGGCCACCTCCTCCCAGCGCTGCAGTGCGACATATTCGAGCTGGGCAAGTCCAAACACCAGCATGCCGACCGTAAAGGTATTGAGGATCACATAGCTGCGCTCTGCATCGACCACCTCATGGCTGGCCTGCGTGGGAAACCAGGGCGACAGGATGATCGCCATGCCAAGCAGCATGCCGGCCCAATCCTCCCATGTCCGATGGGTTTTGAAATAACGAAAGTCCGACATTGTAAACCTCCCTTCAAAAGAGGCATACGTCAGCGGCTGGCGAGCACGACACTCCGACTGTCAAGCGACCTTTCCGGCCGCATCGGGCGTATGTCTTCTCAAAAAGTGGGGAAGCTGCTCGCCCTTGCAAGCCCTATCGAGAGCAATCTTGGTGTCTGAACTGACGGATTGGATAAGATGGTAAACGATGTTTCCAACAACCCCGCCCATCACCGCTACGAACTCGCCGTCGACGGCCATCTCGCCGCGACCTATTACAAGATCGCCGACGGCGTCATCACCTTCATCCATACCGAGGTGCCGCCCGAACTCGGCGGCAAGGGCGTCGGATCGAGACTGATCCTGGGCGCGCTCGACCAGGCGCGGGCCGCCGGCCTAAAGGTGATCGCGCAGTGCCCGTTCGTGAAGGCCTTTATCGAGAAGCATCCTGCCTATCAAGATTTGCTCGAGGGCTAGACTGCCTGAAGCGACACGCCGCTGTCGCCGGTTTGCATCGGCGGGTTCGTGCGCCTAAATGACCGCGGAACGATCTTCAGAAGGTATGAGAAAATGGCGACAGGCAGCGTTCGCGACAATAAGGCTAAAAGCCGGTTCGAACTCGACGTCGAGGGCACGGTGGCGTTTGCGAATTATCGCCTGGCGCCATCGACCGTGATCATCACCCACACCGAGACGCCACCGAGCTTGCGCGGCCGCGGCATCGCCTCCGAGCTGGTGCGGGGCGCGCTGCAGCTGATCCGCGCCGACGGACTAAAGGTGGTCGCAGCCTGCGGATTTGTCATCGATTATTTGCAGAAGCATCCGGAGTACGCGGATCTCGTGGGGTGAAGATTTATCATCGACGCCAAATCCGTCACGCAAAGAAAGGCCCGCGCAAGCGCGGGCCTTTTGGATTGTGTTAGATTATTTGGTCGAAACGATCCGTCACCACTTGATGTCGGCCGGCAGCTTGCCGCCATTCGCGGCGAGCTTAGCCATCACCTGCTTGTGGAGCCATATGTTCATGGTCGCGGAATCATTGGTGTCGCCGGTGTAGGCAAGCTCCTTCGCGAGTTCCTTGCGCGCGCCGAGACTTGAGTCGATATCGAGCGCCTTCATCAGATCGACGATCGAGGTGCGCCATTCCAGTTTTTCCTTCTTGGCGGCAACCGCCTTGTCAAGGATCGGCGCGACATCGACGGTCTGCGCCGGAGCTGCTGGCGCGGCCGATGCGGACGACGACGCGGTGGCCGATCCGGGAGCGGCCCCAGCCCCTGCGGCGGCACCGGCGCTCGTGGTCGCGGCGTTGGCCGTAGTCCCGAAGATCGCGCTCATGATTTTTCCGAAAATGCTCATCGTTCGCTCCCTGTGAATCCAATGATTTGAAGGCTGGAACGGCACCTCTGTTGGCTGCCGGCAGCGCCGGGGCCCGATCGCTCCTAAAGCTTAGCCGCCTCAGATGCACTTGCCAATGCACGGCAAAGATGGCGGAATTAGCTTAGCCGGGGCGAAATGACGGCGGAATGACGAGTTCGGCGACAAGGCAAAATTTTCACCGAAGCGTGAGGGACAGCGCCGGTGATTGAGAGTACCCTCAAAATTCAGTTCGCGACGAGGCCAGCTTCGGTTTCCTGTTTTCGCGCCTGGCCTGATCGTGATCGTTTCCAAGAAACGGCCCATTCGTGCCCCTCGATCGGCGCGAATAGAGGCCGCCGCGTCAAGGGAGACTCGACCATGGCCACCCCATACCAAGGCAATGTCACGCCACAGGTACCGACTGCGCAGGACAACGCGGCCGCGCCTGTCATCCGAACCATCGGCCTGTCCGACCTGCATGAAGCATTGCGTCTTGGCTGGGAAGATTTCAAGGCGGTGCCAAGCCACGCCATCATCCTCTGCGTGATATATCCGGTGCTTGGCCTGGTGCTGGCGCGCACGGTACTTGGCTATTCGGTGCTGCCGCTGTTGTTTCCGCTGGCCGCGGGCTTTGCCCTGCTCGGTCCGTTCGCAGCGCTTGGTCTCTATGAACTGAGCCGCCGCCGCGAGAGCGGCGCGGAGCCCTCCGCCTGGGATGCGCTGGAGGTTCTGCGCTCGCCGTCATTCGGCGCCATGCTCGGGCTCGGCACGCTGCTGCTGGCGCTGTTTGTGACTTGGGTGGCAACTGCGCAGGCGATCTACGTGGCGGCGTTCGGTTACCAGCCCGCCGCCGGAATGCCGGATTTCATCGAGCGCGTGCTGACGACCTTGCAAGGGTGGTGGCTGATCGTGGTCGGATGCGGCGTCGGCTTCCTATTCGCGGTGGTGGCGCTGTGCGTCAGCGTGGTCTCGTTCCCGCTGATGCTCGACCGTCATGCCGGTGCCTTCGATGCCATGGCGACCTCGCTCCGCGCGGTGGCGAAAAACCCGGTGCCGATGGCGGCCTGGGGATTGATCGTCGCGGTACTGCTGGTGCTGGGATCGCTGCCGGCCTTTTTAGGCCTCGCCATCGTCATCCCGCTGCTCGGCCATGCCACCTGGCATCTCTATCGCAAGGTGATTGCACCTGACCCCAATCTGCGGCCGATCCCGCCCCGCCCGCCTCGCGAACGACGCCCGGCAGCGGATTTTCCGGCCAATCTGTTTCCCTGGCGGCGCAAGGGCGACACGTAAGCCGCAACATTAGGCAATTGCCGTCAGCGCCGCCGGTCGTTCATCGACCGGCGGCTTTGGTATGCGAAGTGCGCGGTCGCGCCGAGGCTGCGGGCCATGTTTTAGCCGCGGTTGCCGTCGACATATCGGTCGCCGGTCATCACTCTTCGAAAGCGAATCGATCCTTATTGATGACGCCAATGTTCCTTCGCCCTCACCTCAAAGCAATCGCGCTTGGCGCTGTCCTCGCGCTTCCCGCCGCATCGGCGCTGGCGGCAACCTGCGGCACCGGCAACTTTCAAGCCTGGCTCGATGAGTTCAAGAGCGAAGCGGCTGCCAAAGGCATCTCGCAAGCCGCGATTGCATCCGGCCTGAACGGCGTGACGCTGGATCAGTCGGTGCTGTCGCGGGATCGCTCGCAGAAGGTTTTCAGTCAGAGTTTTGAAGAATTTTCCGGCCGCATGGTCCCGCCCCGCATGACCCGCGGCGCCAACATGATGAAGCAATATGGCTCGGTGCTCGGGCGCATCGAACAAACCTACGGCGTGCCCGGCGAGGTGATCGTGGCGATCTGGGGACTGGAGACCGACTTCGGCGTCAACCCCGGCAAATTTCCGACCATGCGCTCGCTGGCGACGCTGGCCTACGACTGCCGGCGCGCGGAAACCTTTCGCGGCGAGTTGATGGATGCGTTGCGTATCGTTGAGCGCGGCGATCTCGCACCATCGGAAATGCGGGGCGCCTGGGCCGGCGAGATCGGCCAGACCCAGTTCATGCCGTCGTCCTACATCAAATATGCTGTCGATTTTGACGGCAACGGCCGCCGCGACCTGTTGCGCAGCCCGCCCGATGTGCTGGCGTCGACCGCCAACTACCTTGCGAGCTACGGCTGGCAGCGCGGCAAGGATTGGGAGCCCGGCAGCGCCAATTTCGCGGTGCTGCAGCAATGGAACAAGAGCGAGGTTTATGCGAAGACGGTCGCGTATTTCGCAACCCAGCTCGCACACGCGCCCTGAGCACCTTCGTTGAACACTCTGCCAACAGGGCCGATTGCGCCGCGCACAATCGGCCCGGCGGCGGATTTACTTCGCGCCGAAGGCCATCGACGAGCCCGAGCCCGAGCCCGCGTGCATCGCCTTGCTCAGGTGCACCGCGCATACACCCATCTTGCCATCGAGCATGGCGGTCTGCGCCAGGGCCACTTCCTTCTGCGCCATGATCTTGCCATCGCCTTCGGCCATGGCCTCGATCATGGTTTCGGTCTTTTCTAAATTTGCACCACTGCAGCCACCCATCTTGGCGGCGGATGCGGGAGCGATTGCGAATGCGACGGCAGCGATTGTGGCTGCTCCGAGTAACTTATTGAGCATGTTACTTTCCCCTTTTTCATTTTGTTTTTAGAACAGATCCGGCGTCATTGCCGGTATCTGTAAAACGATTGATCGCCGATCGATCCAAAGTTTCAGAATGAAATTCCCGCGATGAAAATGTGATGCGCGCGCGATGCAGAGGCTCATGCATAGCAACACGTTTGCATTACACGTTGGTAAGGAAGCGCTGCAGCAAGGAAGCTCCACAGCAAGGAAATTCCGCGCTTCATCAGCATTGATCGTGGCGCCGATAAACGTCTGTGTTGGTTCCACGCCCGCTGGATTGGAACCAACGGCGTTCGCCGGCGACGAATCGCTGTCGCCCGATCCCGATCGACATCCGTCGTGATTCGTTCCCGGCGCGGCCGGCCCAAACTGCCCTAAGGAAGCAACGGTCCACCCGCCCATGATCGCGGTGCGCTGCAGCGAACCCTCTCGCAGCGGGTGAGACCGTGCTTGCCGTCGGCTTGGTGCCAGCGGCCTCTGCGTTCGCTCCAGAATGGCCGGCTGCCCCCGCCGGCAAAGGACGAAGTTCCAGCTTTTCCGGCCCATTCTCCTTTGAAAGAATGATCTTCAATTCAATTTGCTAAATCATGCATGCGAATCGCGCATGAGCCTTATTTTTTCCGCCCTACAATCAGGCGATGACGACCGAGATTTTTTTGCTGAATTTCCCTTGATTTACGGCATCGTGCCCGCCATTTCCGGGCGGAAAAGGTGCCGTTCGCTACTGCGGCAATTACGTGATTCTACGGATAATTTTCCGACTGAGGGTGTCCGTATCGGGCGTCGACATCGCCGCCTTAAGCAGCAGCGTCGAAAGGTTAATCATTCCTTGCTTTTGCTATGCACCAGACACTTAGCTGCACCGCAGCATTTGGACTTCTGGAACGAGGAATCCTGACCTATATTCATTTCAACGATGAGGTTCTTCCAAGAGCTGAATCGTAAATACAAGGAGACTACCCATGTTGCTCTCGCTCATCCGCATGATCCAGGCGTTCCGGGACTATCAGCGCAATGTCAGCGAACTGTCCCAGCTTAGCGATCGCGAGCTGGCCGATATCGGCCTCGACCGTTCGGACATCCCGCGCGTTGCAGCCGGCAGCTCTAACGGCTGATCCATTGTTAGCCGGCTGACGAACGGATAACGCCCGCTTTTGGTTGCGGGCGTTGTCGTTTTCTGCCGCCCGAAGACTGCGGGTTGCGCATTCCACTGCGGGCGGAAACGCGCTACCTCTCGCCTATGACAGGCACCAAATTCTCCCCTGAAGCCGTGCATATTGTCGGCGCCGGCCTCGCCGGTTCGGAAGCGGCCTGGCAAATCGCCAAGTCGGGCTTCCCCGTCGTCCTGCATGAGATGCGCCCGGTCCGGATGACCGAAGCCCATCGCACCGACGGCCTCGCCGAGCTCGTATGCTCGAATTCGTTTCGTTCCGATGATGCCGCCAATAACGCGGTCGGGCTGCTGCACGCCGAGATGCGGCGGCTGGGCTCGCTGATCATGCGCGCCGCCGACACAAATCAAGTGCCGGCCGGCGGGGCGCTAGCGGTCGACCGCGACGGATTTTCCACAGCCGTGACCAAGGCGCTCAACGACCATCCCCTGATCGAGATCGATCGCGCCGAAATCATCGGCCTGCCGCCGGCGGACTGGCGCAACGTCATCGTCGCGACCGGGCCTTTGACATCGGCGCCGCTTGCCGATGCGATCCGCGAGCTCTCGGGCGAGAGCGCGCTGGCCTTTTTCGACGCGATCGCGCCGATTGTGCACCGGGATTCCATCGACATGTCGGTGGCGTGGTTCCAGTCGCGCTACGACAAGGTCGGCCCCGGCGGCACCGGCGCCGATTACATCAATTGCCCGCTGACCAAAGAGCAATACGACGCCTTCGTCGATGCGCTGATCGCGGGAGAAAAAACCGACTTCAAGGAATGGGAGGCCAATACCCCCTATTTCGACGGCTGCCTGCCGATCGAGGTGATGGCGGCGCGGGGCCGCGAGACGCTGCGCTACGGGCCGATGAAGCCGGTCGGGCTCACCAATCCGCGCGATCCCGCCGTGAAACCCTATGCCATCGTGCAACTGCGCCAGGACAACAAACTCGGCACGCTCTACAACATGGTCGGCTTCCAGACCAAGCTCAAATACGGCGAGCAGCAACGTGTCTTCCGCGCCATTCCCGGGCTCGAAAACGCCGAGTTCGCCCGGCTCGGCGGCTTGCATCGCAACACCTTCCTGAATTCCCCAAAACTGCTGGACAGCCAATTGCGGCTGCGGGCGCAGCCACGGCTGCGCTTTGCCGGTCAGATGACCGGCTGCGAAGGTTATGTTGAATCCGCCAGCATCGGGCTGATTGCCGGCCTCTATGCCGCCGCCGATGCGCGCGCGACCCGACTTGCGCCGCCGCCATCGACATCGGCGCTGGGATCGCTGCTCGGCCACATCACCGGCGGCCACATCGAGACCATCGACGCCGGTCCCCGCTCCTTCCAGCCCATGAACGTCAATTTCGGGCTGTTCCCGCCGCTCGCTACTGCGCCGACCCGAAATGCCGACGGCAGCCGCCTGCGCGGCAACGAAAAGACGGTTGCGAAGAAGCAGGCGATGAGCACTCGCGCGCTAGCCGATCTCGATCGCTGGATTGCCGACAACCTGCATATCGCAGCGGCGGCGTGAGCATTTTATGAGTCTGCCCAGAGACGACGCAGCAGCGCTGTCGGCGCGATGGACCGAGGGCGTCCTGCTGAAGCGCGACGTGTTCTCGACCGTCGAGCGCGGCCGGTTTCGTAGCGAGGCCGGCGAAGTCGATGCGGTATTGCGCCGACTGGACCAGGTGCCGTGGTGGTCCTACCTCCCGGCGCGCCATCTGTTCGCGCGCGAGCGGCGCGCGCTGACAAAAGCGCGGGGCCTTCATGTCGGGCCGGAACTGTTATGGTGCGGCCGGCAGGCGCTGGCGCGCGGCTTCATCGACGGCGTGGCGCTGCATCTGGCAAAACCTTTTGGCGATACCGCCTATTTCCGTTCCGCAAAACTTGCGCTGCGAAGGCTGCATCGCGCCGGCATCTGCCACAACGATCTCGCCAAGGAGCAAAACTGGCTGCGCGGCAGCGACGGCTGCGCCTATCTCACCGACTTCCAGCTCGCCGCCTGCTTTGAGACCCGCAGCCGGCTATTCCGGATTGCAGCCTACGAGGACCTCCGGCATCTCCTAAAACACAAACGCAGCTATGCGCCGGAGGCGCTGACGCCCATGGAGCGCAAGATTCTGGCGCGCAAATCCTTTGTCGCCAGCCTTTGGCTCAAGACCGGGAAGAAAGTCTACCGCGCCATCACCCGTGGGCTGTTCAATTTCACCGACCGCGAAGGCGGCGGGCGAAGGCTTGTCAATGACGCGCCGGTATTGATCGATTTGATCCGCAAAAACCCGGCCGTGCGCGACACCGCCATTGTCGCCTTCGCCGACCGGCGCAGCGGGGTCGGGCTTTATGCCTTCGTCGAGGCCGACCAGGCTGCGCTGGAAGCGCAATTGCGCAGCGAGCTTGCGGCGGCAAAAGGCCCAAAACCGCCGGAACATATCCAGGTGGTGCAGGCCTTGCCACGTGACGATGCCGGCAAACCCCGCACCGAGATCCTGCAGCTCGTCGCCATGAACCAGCTCGATCTGATCGAGCCGATGATGCGAAGCGAGACCGACCGCGCATTCCTGAAAAACATTTTGGAGCAGCGCAAGAATTTGCGCGACCGGTTCAATTTTGAAGCGGATGACTTGAAGCTGCCGTCAACGTAGCTCGAGAACCATCGTCGCCCACAACTGTCATCACCCGCGAAAGCGGGTGATCCAGTATTCGGTGACATCAGCGATAGAGTCGAGAAGCCGCAGCG
>DATBYN010000469.1:0-5133 GCA_036513695.1 Bradyrhizobium sp.
CACGCGTGCCGTCGATGCCTGACGTAATGGTCATTTGCTTACCACGCTAAGAGCAACCTTCATTCCGGGCCTGCACTTGCTCGGTGCCACCTCTCCCCTTGCGGGAGAGGCATAGGCCGCCTTCGGCGGCCGTCCTCGAAAAGAACGCCGAAGCAAAGCTTCGGCTACGTCGCATCGTGAGATGCGATCCGGGTGAGGGGTTGCCGCATCGGGACTGCCTACGCGGATAGAACCCCTCACCCCAACCCTCCCCCACAAGGGGGGAGGGAGCGATAGAGCGCAGCAAGGGTCAGCGAAAGCCGGTACCATCAGGATGAACATCAAACCTTAAACAGCTTCGCATAGCGCGTCTTGATCTCGTCCGTCATTTTCTCGACCCCGGCCGCATCTTCCTTCATCAGCTTGATCTCGGAAATCTTCCGCCGTCCCGGTTTCGACCGCACCTGCGCATGAACGGAATATTGCGCGGTAAAATCGACGAAGAACTGCTGCGTCTCGCGCGTGTGCAGCCAGGCCTGAAACAGGCGCGCGGCATTGGGATGCGGGGCGGATGCAAAGATTCCGGTGGGACCCGAGATCGTCGGCGTGCCTTCGATCGGATAAACCGGTTCGACCGGCTGGCCGGCTTCCTTCAGCAGCACGATGCCGTACTCGTTGCCGTCGGCCATCACCGCGCGCTCGCCGAGCGAAAGTTTTTTCGGCGGATCGGTCGACGACTGCACCTGCATCACCCGCTGTTTTGAGAGTTTCTCGAAATATTCCCAGCCGAGCTCGCGCACCATCTGGAAGGTCGCGGTCATGATGGTGCCGCTATAGGCCGGATGTCCCTTCACCATTTTGCCGACCCATTTCGGGTCGAGCAAATCCGCAAAGCTTTTCGGCGCATCGTCGGGTTTTACCAGATGGGTGTTGTAGGCGATCGACGACAGCCAGATCCGCGTGGTCGCGAACAACCCATCGCCGTCGCGATAGGAGGGAAGAAAATGCTGTGCGATATCTTCCGTGACAAACGGCGCCAGCCAGCCATTGCTCTTCCAACTGATGAAATGCGACGCATCGGAACTGTTGATCACGTCGACGGCGCGGATGCCGCTCGAAAATTCCTGCGCGACCCGCTGGAACAGCCGCTCCGAGCCGGCGCGCTCGACCTGCACGGCAATGCCTGGATATTTTGTCTCGAACGCCTTGGCGAGCTTCTCGCCGACCGGAAGGTCCATCGAGGAATACAGCACCACCCTGGCTTCCTGGTTTGCCGCATCGATCAGTTGCGATGTGATGGTTTCGGGCGGCGGCGCCTGAGCGCGCGCAGGCGAGGCGAACACGGCTCCAAGCGCGAGCCCGGTCGAGGCTTTCAAAATCTCGCGCCTTGAAAGCGTTCGTCCCTTCATCGCATCATCTCGGCTTCCTGTTATCGGCTCAATGCGCGGCAGCGTTCGGGCGACAGCGTCAGCCAGACCTCGGTGCCCCCGGGAACGGCGTTTTCCGTTGATGTGACCACGCGCAACGTCGTGCCGTCCAATGTCTCGACCATGGTGTCGCGGCTGGCGCCGAGAAACACCTGGCGCGTGACGGTGGCTTTGACGGCGTTCTGTTGGGTTGGCGGCGGCTGCGTCGAAAGCAGGATGTCATGCTGGCGGATCGCGACCGCCGCGCTCTCGCCCGGCTTGAGCTTCGCGCCGACCACCTGCAAGGTCGATCCCGAAAACACGATGTGATTTTCGTCGCGGGCGATGCCCTTGATGATATTGCTGGCGCCGATGAAGCGTGCGACGAATTCCGATTGCGGCCGGTCATAGATTTCTTCGGGCGTGCCGAGCTGATCGATCTTGCCCGCATTCATCACCGCGATCAGGTCGGCGGTGGTCATCGCCTCGGACTGGTCGTGGGTGACGTAGACCGTCGTATAACGATATTCGTCGTGCAATCGGCGGATTTCAAACCGCATTTCCTCGCGCAGATTGGCGTCGAGGTTCGACAACGGCTCGTCGAGCAACAGCGTCTCCGGCTCGACGATCAGCGCGCGCGCCAGCGCCACGCGCTGCTGCTGGCCGCCGGACAATTCGCCGGGATAGCGCTGCGCCAGAATTTCGAGTTTTGTGGTCTCGAGGATCGCTGCGAGCTTTTTTGCAATGGTGTCGCGATCGAGTTTGCGCAACCGCAGGCCATAGACGATGTTCTCGGTGACCGTCATATGCGGCCACAGCGCGTAGCTCTGAAAAATCATCGACATCTTGCGGCTCTCGGGCGGCAGCGTCCGCGCCTTCGAGGACACCACGCGATCACCGACATGGATCTCGCCGTCCGTGGGCTCCAGGAATCCGGCGATCAGCCGCAGCGTCGTGGTCTTGCCGCAGCCGGAGGGCCCTAGCAGGCAGACCAATTGCCCGTGGTCAATCCGCAAGGACACGTCATCGACGACCGCAAGCGATCCAAACCGCTTGGTCAGGCCGCGCAATTCAACGGACGCCAATGAGCTCACTCCCCACGTTGCGCATATGCGAGACACGCGCGCGCCGTTGTCCCGGCCTCTTATTTATCGCTGGATCAATATAAGCACGAAAGACGACGGGGCGAAAAGCCTTGTCGTCCCGGCGAAGGCCCGGCGCTCAACAATCGTCGTCCCGGCTCAAGGCCGGGACGACATTTTGATGGAGTCAAGCACTCACACTTTCCCCCAGCCATTCGATTGCGGCCTCGACGCCGCCTTTGCCGTGCGGAATGTCGAGCGCGTTGAGGCCGACTTCGATGACGCCGAGGGTGCCCAGAATCATCGGTGCGTTGACGTGGCCCATATGGGCGATCCGGAACGCCTGGCCGGTCAGTTCGCCGATGCCGACGCCGAGCACCACGCCGCATTTCTCCTTGCAATAGCGCTGCAGCGCCATCGGGTCGTGGCCGTTGCCCATCACCACCGTCGTGACCGTGTCGGAGCGCTCGCCGGCTTCCGCGATATTGAAACCGAGCACCTGGCCTTCGGCCCAGACCGCGACCGCGCGCCGCACTGATTCGGCCAAAAGCCGATGGCGCAGGAACGCGTTTTCGAGCTTTTCGTCGAACAGCATGTCGATCGCCTGGCGCAGCGCGAACAACAGATGCACCGGCGCGGTGCCGGCATATTTCCGGTAGTGCTCGGCGCCTTCGCGCTCGGTCCAGTCCCAATAGGGCGTCCGCAGATCCGCTTTCTTGTGCACCTCGCGGGCGCGCTCGTTGGCGGCGACGAAGCCCAGCCCCGGCGGGGTCATCAATCCCTTCTGCGAGCCGGACATCGCGACATCGATGCCCCATGCGTCCATCTCGAACGGCATGCAGCCGAGAGATGCCACCGCATCGACCATGAACAGCGCCGGATGGCCCGAGGCCTTGATCGCCTTGCCGATGGTTTCGATGTCGTTGTAGGCGCCCGACGCCGTATCGACCTGCACCGCGAGGATCGCTTTTATCTTGTGGTCCCTGTCTTGCCGCAAACGCGCCTCGACCTCGGCGGGGCGGATCGCGCGGCGCCAGTCGCCCTTGAGCACCTCGACCTCGGCGCCCATCGCGGCGGCGGCGTTGCCCCAGCCGATCGCGAACCGGCCGCTTTCAAGCACCAACACCTTGTCGCCGCGCGACAGAACGTTCGAGAGCACGGCCTCCCAGGCGCCGTGGCCGTTGGCGATGTAGATGTAGGAATGGCCTTTGGTCGCGAACAACTTCGAGAGATCGCGCAGCAGGCTGTCGGTCATATTGACCATCTGCTCGGAATAGATGTCGAGCGCCGGACGATGCATCGCCCGCAACACTTCGTCGGGCATCGTGGTGGGCCCGGGGATCGCCAGGAATTCCCGGCCGGCGCGAACGACCATTTTTGTGGTTCCTTATTTCGGTATGTCTTGAGGGAAGGGATGCCGGGGAATCGCAGGAATTTCAAGCGAGAAGGCGATGATATTCGATTGAAGCCGTCATTGCGAGCCATCGCGTCGCATTGATGGGTCGCAATGACGGCATGCGCCACGCTATTTCCCCAGCGCTTGCGCAATGCCGTGCCAGATCTGATCCTTCATCTCGGTCGCGGCCGGGCTTGGAATAGTGACGGGGGGAGCGGTCCGTTTCGCGCAGGCTTCGACGAGCCGCAAAATCCACACCTCGCCGTCGGTGTAATAGAGATCGCCGCCGCCGTTGCGTCCGGTCATGGTGAGGCCGACGCCGGTCACCTGATACTTTGCGCTCACGAGGCCGGCGGTTTCGAGATCCGTGGCGAGCAGTTTTCGCTCGGCATCGATATCGGCATCGATATGATGGGTGATGGCGCCGGTATAATGGCTGACGCCGACGCTCAAATCGTGGGTCGCGGCTCCCAGCCACACCGGGCGTTTCTCCTCGCCCTGGTCCAGCACCTTCCAGAACCGCACATGATGACGGCGATCGGCGCTGTCGCCGTCAGGCTTTTCGAACGCGAGATCCTCGCGCCGGTTGAGATAATACAGAGCGCTCACCGGCGCCTCGCGATAGGGGCGGTCCATCAGCACGCTGCCGGCGATTTCGATCGAGGATTTGAGCGTCACCGGATCGGCGGGAAACCAGCCGGCGCCTTCCATGGCGCACAGCACGTCCTTTTCGTTGCCGACCAGGCCGACATTGATCGGATCGCCGGGAATGCCTTGCGCGGTGCGGGTCACCATCGGCTTGGTGGCGAGGTCCTTCTGGTTTTCGTAGTGGCTCCACAGCGCCGGCAGTGCGAGATAGGCCAGCGCCGTATAGGCCAGCACCATCGCGAGCGAGAGCCGCAAAAAGCGCTCCAGCCGCGAACGATCCGGCGGCGGCTGGGATTCGATATCGTCGTAGAGTTCTGCCAATTGTCGCGCTCTCGCAAATTTCGCGTGCGAGGTTAGCACAGCAAAACTGGCTAACGCCTGGTCTCGCGGCAGCCGGCGGCTTCGGCTTCCTCGGTCGAGCAGAACCAGCGCGTGCCTTTGGCGATATTCATCTTGATCTGCGCATACCAGCGGCTGGTCGGCGTATGATAGATGCATTCGCCCGAAGAGTTGACATTGCCCTTGATGGTGCAGTCGGGCGAGGGCGCGACCGATCCGGAGGCCGACGCCAGCAGGATGGCGTGGGCATTCGGCGGCGGCTTCACGGCGCCCAGAATGGTTG
>DATBYN010000470.1:0-4999 GCA_036513695.1 Bradyrhizobium sp.
CGAGCGCCGCCTTGAACTCGTCGGCAAGGCGCCCATGGGTCACAAGTACTAGACCAATCATCGGAAACTCCTCGCGGGTGCTTTTTGGTGCACCGCACGAACGCGCCACTTTGACCATCCAGAGCCCCCGCGCAAGAGGGGACCTTCGCGATTCTCCCGGAAATAAGCGGTAGGGAGGGGAGCGTGCGTTGGTTTATTCTGTGGCGATAGTGGGGCTTATATGGTTACCAATCCCCTTCGAGCAATCGCCCGAAGGTTGGGCAGAAGATGAATTCGCAGTCATGGTTAGGGCCGCGACGACCAGGGGGAAGGCCGAAAAGCCCGCTCCAACGGGAATCCTAGGTATTATAACACCGTCTATGTGAGTTAGAAGTGCCTCCGGCGGCGGCAGGCGCTCTGCGTCCGCAGCAGAGAGATCGACCACGAGACCGACGATTGCTTCCTCAATAAAGTCGCAACGGCGGATGCCTAGCCCCCTGATCTCCATCAGACCGGCCAATTCCCGCACCGGGCGGACCACAATTTTTTCGTCAGCTGTGTCGAGATGGACACGGTCATCGCCGACCAAAACGGCGTGCGGAATTTGCCCCGCGCGCCCGGCCATGATGAGATCGAAGGCAAGACGCGACTTGCCGGAGCCTGACGGCCCGCGGATCAAGACCGCGCGATTTCCGACGTTCACCGCGGAAGCGTGGACGCTCGCAAGCCTCGCGTTCATGGCGCGGGCAGCCTGACCACAAAGCGCGCGCCCGCAACTGTTGCCTCGCCGTCGGCATTGAGGGCGCCTGCGCGGTTCTCCGCCCAGATCCGTCCGCCATGCGCCTCGATGATCTGTTTGGAGATCGAGAGCCCAAGTCCAGAATTCTGCCCAAAGCCCTGATGCGGCCGGTCGGTGTAAAACCGCTCGAAGATTTTCTCCAGCGCATCCTCGCGGATCCCCGGTCCGTCATCGTCGATGATGATCTCTATTTCCGACCGGACGCGGCGGCAGATGATGCGCACCTTGCCGGCGGCTGCGGAGAACGACTGGGCGTTGACGAGGAGGTTGGAGATCACCTGTCCAAGCCGTGAATCATGGCCGGGTACCGAAAATGTATCGCTGACGCTGCGGCCTTCGAAGCGGACTTCGACTGCGACGTCGTGGCCGAGCCTTGTCTCGTTGGCGACCGTCGTCAGGGTCATGAGCAGGCGGCGCAGATCGACCGGCGTCACATCCTGCCGCTGCAGTTCGGCATCGAGCCGGCTGGCATCGGAAATGTCCGAGATCAGACGATCGAGCCGTTTGACGTCGTGCTCGATGACCGCAAGCAGCCGCGCGCGGCTGTTGTCGTTACGCGCCAAGGGCAGCGTCTCGACCGCGGAGCGCAGCGAGGTCAGCGGGTTCTTCAATTCATGGGCGACATCGGCGGCAAACGTCTCGATCGCCTCGATGCGGTTATAGAGCGCATCCGTCATGTCGCGCAGCGCGCCGGAGAGATGGCCGATCTCGTCGCGGCGGCGGGTGAAATCGGGAATTTCGACGCGGGTCTTGATCCGGCGGCGAACGCGCTCGGCGCTGTCGGCGAGCCGGCGTACGGGACCTGCGATGGTGCTCGCCAATAGCAGCGACAGCACGATCATGACCGCGGACGCGACGCCGCCGACTTTCAAGATCGCAAGCCGCTCGACGGTGACCATATGATCGATGTCGTCGCCCTGGGTCGAGAGCATCAAGCTGCCATGGATCGCGCGGCCGCGCTGCACCGGCACCGCGACCGAGACGATCACCTCGCCGCGGGAGTTGACCCGCACCATGCTGCGCTTCTGGCCTTTCAGCGAGTCCGCGACCTCGTCATAGCCGTTGCCGTTCTCAGGTCCCAATTCGCGATAGAGCGGGAGGTCGCCGCGGTTGAGCCAGGTGCGGATCGCGATCATCGCGCGCTCGGCGATGCCCGGCTTCTGGGCGGAAGGTGGCGGCAATTCGAAACGCAGCACGTTCTCGAGATTGCGGCTGTCGAGGATCAATCCGCCGTTGGGATCGTAAATGCGGGCGCGGGTCTTGGTCGGCGAGATCAGCGTGCGCAAGACAGGTGCTACGCGCTCCGGATTGATCGGAAAATCGAGCCCCGAATATTCATCCGGCGCGCCATAGGTTTCGCCGGGCTTGAGGTCGAGCAAGCGGTCGGGATCGATGGTGATGGTGTTGGTCTGGACGGTGGCCGAGGCCGCGATGGCGCCGGCGATGATCTCGGCCTGCACCAGAAGGCTCTGCGCCCGCGCATCGATCAGGCCGGCGCGGAACTGCGAGAGATAAAGCACGCTCGCCACCAGCGCGACCAGGCCGGCGAGATTCAAGGATACGATGCGCCGGGTGAGGCTGGAGAAGCTCAGCGCGAAGAAAAACTGCCCGGCGCGACGTAGCCAGCCGAGCGGCCGCCAGCTCGCGACCGGCGGGCTTTCGATGGCAACATTGTCCAGAACCAGGGCCTGCGAGGCGGCCTCGGCGTTCAGGCTTGGATCAGGCTGCGTTCGATCAAGCAATGGCCAAAACTGCCGGTTGTTTCGATTGCATTTTCAGGAGGCGCCACCCCTTCCATCCTACCCCGGACGGACGACGGCGTCAGTTACCAATGCGCGCGTTAACGGCAAGCAAATCAGGTTTCCCCGATAATCAGGTTTCCTTGAAGCGGTAGCCGACGCCGTACAGGGTTTCGATCATCTCGAAATCGTCGTCCACCACCTTGAACTTCTTGCGCAATCGCTTGATGTGACTGTCGATGGTGCGGTCGTCGACGTAGACTTGATCGTCATAGGCAGCATCCATTAATGCATTGCGGCTTTTCACTACGCCTGGGCGCGTCGCCAATGCCTGCAGAATGAGAAACTCGGTCACCGTCAGCGTCACCGGCTCATTCTTCCAGGTGCAGGTGTGGCGTTCCGGATCCATGCGCAACAGCCCGCGGTCGAGCGCCTTGGCGTCGGTTTCCTTTGGAACGGCTGTTGGATCCTTCGGCGCCGCGCGGCGCAACACGGCTTTCACGCGCTCGACCAACAGCCGCTGCGAGAACGGCTTGCGGATGAAATCGTCGGCGCCCATTTTGAGGCCGAACAATTCGTCGATCTCCTCGTCCTTGGAGGTGAGAAAGATCACCGGCAGGTCGGACTTTTGGCGCAGCCGCCGCAGCGTCTCCATGCCGTCCATCCGCGGCATCTTGATATCGAGGATCGCGAGATCCGGCGGTGAGGTGCGGAAGCCGTCGAGCGCGGAAGCACCATCCGTGTAGGTCATGATGCGATAGCCTTCGGCTTCAAGCGCGATCGAGACCGAGGTGAGGATGTTGCGGTCGTCATCGACCAAGGCGATTGTGGGCATGAGCCTGCTTTCAGAAACTAAGGTTGGCTGAAACGGCGAGCAATCCAGCGATACGCCGCGTAAAGTGGGCTTTGAACGCGGTCAACCGAGCAATGCAAGCTGGGCTGAAGTGTGACCGAGTTCCGCAAGCCCCAAACGAACCATGGGTTCACCGCCTGTATAGGATATCGGCAGCGCCCCGAAAAGCCCTATTTTTGCAATGAGATGTACGGAAATAACCATGCAGCCCACCGCTGATTTTGACCCCGGCCGGCTTGCCCGGTCGCTATTACGCCGCAGCCGGCAGGGGGCCCTGGCGACCCTGATGGCGAGCTCCGGCGACCCCTATTGCTCTTTGGTTAATGTCGCGAGCCATCCGGACGGTTCCCCGATACTGCTGATTTCGCGCCTGGCGCTGCATACGAAAAACCTGCTCGCCGATCCCAGGGTCTCGCTGATGCTGGACGAGCGTGCCGAGGGCGATCCGCTGGAGGGATCGCGGATCATGCTGGCGGGCCGGGCGGAGGAGGCCAGCGGCGACGATGCAGCCATCCTGGGCCGGCGGTATCTTAATGCCCATCCATCCGCCGAAGCCTTTGTGGAGTTTAAGGATTTTTCGTTCTTCCGGATCATTCCGTCAGCCGCGCATCTGGTGGCCGGTTTTGGGCGGATCGTCGACCTCAAGCCGGAACAGTTTTTGACCGACATATCCGATGCCGCGGCGCTGCTCGACGCCGAGCCGGGCGCCATCGAGCACATGAACGCGGATCATCGCGAGGCGACTAACCTCTACGCGACGAAGCTGCTCGGCGCGGGGCCAGCGGAGTGGCGCTGCACCGGCTGCGATCCCGACGGGATCGACATTCAGGCTGGCCCCAAAGCCTTGCGGCTGGATTTTCCGGAACGGGTAACTGGGCCGGGAGAGTTGCGAAAAATGTTGGTCAGACTGGCGGATGAGGCGCGGGCGAAGGAATAGCCGCACCTCGCCCGACACAAGGCAAGGGCGAGCGCGTCATGAAATCCGGCAATCGATTGGTTCTGACATTATGGCTGGCGCTCTTCGCCAGCATTTGCCTGACGGCGCCGTTGTCGGCGCAAGGCGTGGCGGCGCGCGGTGCCCATATCGAGGAGCTCAGCCGGACCGGCAAATATTCCGAGGCGATCGCGCTGGCGCAGCAACTGCTGGCGGACATGGAGAAGGCGCATGGTCCCGTCGACCGCGACGTCGCGGGCGCCTTGAACAATCTGGCGCTGCTCTACAGCGATGTGGGCAACGACGCCGAGGCCGAACCGCTCAACAAGCGCGCCATCGCCATCATGGAGAAAGTGTTCGGCCTCGATTCCCGGGAGATCGCGCCCGAATTGAACAATATGGCGGCGCTTTACCAGCGGCAGGGCCGCTATGCCGAGGCCGAGCCGTTGTTCAAGCGGGCGCTGGCGCTGCGCGAGAAGTCGCTGCCATCAGGCCATCCCGATGTCGGACAATCTCTGAACAATCTGGCAACGCTCTATGAGAAGCAGGACCGTCATGCCGACTCCGAGCCGCTGTTCAAGCGCGCGCTCTCGATCTACGAGAAAGCGGCCGGTCCGGAGCATCCCGCGGTCGCCACACTTCTCAACAATCTGGGCCAGGTCTACAAAAGTGAAGGCCGTTACGCCGACGCCGAG
>DATBYN010000471.1:0-2720 GCA_036513695.1 Bradyrhizobium sp.
GCAATGCATTCGTTCTATCTGCGTAAGATGTATCAGCAGAATCTCTTGGCAAAGCCCTGTGGGATCAGCCTCGCCGGTACGCCGATCGATCTGTCGAAAATTAGGATGCCGACCTTCATCCTGTCTGCGCGCGAAGACCACATTGCGCCATGGAAATCGACCTATGCGGCGACCCGCTTGTACTCCGGGCCTGTCAAATTCGTCTTGTCGGCTTCGGGCCATATGGCTGGCGTGATCAGCGCGCCAGGGAGCAAGTATGGCCACTGGGCGAACGACAATTTACCGCCTAGCCCTGACGAATGGTTCGCTGGGGCTACGCCGCATCTAGGGTCGTGGTGGCCGGTCTGGGACGAATGGATAACGCAACTTGATTCGGACCGGGTTCCTGCGCGCGAACCCGGCGGAGGCACGCTCACGATTATCGAAGACGCGCCGGGCTCTTACGTGTGGGTGAGATCGGCTGCGTAGAAAAACAAAGTTGCGGCTTACCAATTTCTCAGACGGGTCAAAAGGCGAAATACTCGCTGCGAGCAGATGTTTTCCGCTTTGGCCCCAACAACGGACATCGCTCAATAGGGTCGGCATGTCCGTTCGGTGCCACCGCAGCAAACACAACATCTTTATTCAATCACCTCGTCGGCGCGGGCGAGCACGGACTGCGGAATGGTCAAGCCAAGCGCCTTGGCGGTCTTGAGGTTGATGACCAACTCATACTTGGTCGATGCCTGCACAGGCAGGTCGGCGGGCTTCTCGCCCTTGAGGATGCGCTCGACGTAGCCGGCTGCCTGCCGGAACTGCTCGACGTAATCAGGCCCGTAGGAGAGCAGGCCGCTGCCGGTGACGAACCAGCGGCCGGCGTAGACCGCGGGCAGCTTGTGCCGGGCCGCCAGCGTGATGATCAGATTGGGATGACGCGTCGCCAACGGGCTCGCCGTCACGATCATGCCGCCATTGCGGGAACGCGCGAATGCCGTGACGGCGCGCTCGATTTCGGGCGCATCGCGCACGTCGACCGGGCTCAACTCCACTCCCAACGACGGCGCCACGGCCTGAACGGTGGCGAACTGCCCGATCCCGGAGGCGATGGCCGGATCCCGAAGGACCGCTGCGCGCGTCACGCGGGGCGCGATCTCTTTCAGCAGCTCCAGCCATTTTCCGCTCATGCCGTATTCGAAAATCGTGAACCCAGTCGCGTTGCCGCCCGGCCGTGCCAGGCTCGCGACGAAACCGGCGCCGACCGGGTCGATGGCCAGCACGAACACGATCGGCACGGTGCGGGTCGCCTGTAGCAACGGCGCCACGGTTGCGGTGCCAGAAGCAGCCAGGATGACGTCCGGCGCGAGCGCGGCCAATTCGGCCGCGTGTCTGCGAATGTCGTCGGCATTGGTCGTGGCCCAGCGAGTGTCGATCCGCACGTTGCGACCGTCGGCCCAGCCCAATTGCGCAAGCCCCTGCGCGAACGCCGCGATGCGGGCCTGTGATTCCGAATCATCCGCGGCCGAGCCCATGAGCACGCCGATGCGCCGCATGCGGTCCGCCTGCTGCGCACGCGCCTTGATCGGCCAGGCCACCGCGCCGCCGATGAGACCTATGAACTCGCGCCGTCTCATTGAGCCCCCGGAGGAAACGCCAAGCCTATGCCGACCTCGTCGGCCCCCATAAGGCGGCTGTATCCCTCGACGTCTGCCGCAAAAATCGCGGCCAGCCTGCGCTCGGTATCAATCGGTTTCGCCAAAATACGCCCCTTGATCCGGCTGGCAGCCTATCGCGGGACTAGGCGGCACGACACCTCAAAAATTGGGGTGAACGCAGCGATGCTCCGCGCAAGGCGTCCACGTCCGAGTCGGGTCAATCGCTACCGTATCGGGCCTTTCGGGCCATGTCCGGTTTACTCCCGGCAGCGACCGAATTGCGGACATCGCGGGTGGTCCGGTTCGTGCCATAAGCAGACTTTCGGACTTCGCGGATGGCGGAAGCATAGCTGCTCTCGCCATCTGCTGTTTCGGGTCTGTAAATATTATGGCGTGTCGCCGTACATGGCCTTCAACTGGCCATGGGCAAAGGCCAGGGCCGGCGGCATATCCATCTTGCCGCCCATGATTTCGATGTACGCCCCGGCTTTGCTGGCGCGGGCTGACTTCATTGCCTCGTCGAGTTCGCCAAGCGTGGTCACACGCGCAGTATACCAATTTGCGCATCCTAGCGCCTTCGGCAATTCGGCATAGTTCCAAGGCGCGAGGTCATTGTAAGTCCAGTCCGGATTTTCCTCCAGCGCGCGCTCGATGAGGTAGCCACTATTGTTGAGTACGAAGACGATGACGTTTGCTCCAAACCGTCCCATGGCGCCGACGTCGTTCGCAGTCAATTGATGCGAGCCTTCGCCAGTGATCAGAATTGTGCGTCGGCTCGGGTCGGCAAGCGCGACGCCGAAGGCGGCCGGGGTCGCCCAACCGATCGATCCCCATAGAACTTGCGCTTCCACCCGCACGCCGTCCGGAAGGATCGTTGGTGTCACGCCGAGGCTTGAGCTACCGGTCTCGAGAACGACCGTGTCTCCGCCGCGCAGAAACGCCGCGTAGCGCGGATAAAGCGCGGCCATCGTGATCTTGTCGGACGGCCTGCCGTTTACCGGCGCGAGCCCCTGCGGTTTTCCCTTGTATGGCGCCGATGATGGTTTGAGCTTGGCCAGCTCGGATAGAATGTCCTCAAGCCGGACATTG
>DATBYN010000472.1:0-2684 GCA_036513695.1 Bradyrhizobium sp.
GGTGGCCGTGCCTGCGCCGACCTCGACATCGGTGATTTCGATACTATCGGCGGAGAATCGCGTTTTATCAGGCTGACCGACGCCCGAAGCCGTGAAGCTCGCAATCTTCAAGCTGACCGGAGGTTGTGCGGCGGATTCACCCGAGATGTCGGCAACCGTGAGGGTGCGGGTCGACCGGTCGAACGACACCTTGCCGTGGCTCGCTTTGGCGCCGGTCGCGCGGATCTGTTCGAACGCGGCCTCGACCTCGCCGGCAACTTGATGCTGCACGTACAACTCGAAGCCGAAGTAACCCCCCGCTGCGATCACGATCGCGGCGACCACACCCATCAGAATCTTTACCATTCGGTGAGCTCCGGTTGCCGGTTGTGCAGGGGGCAAATTGCCATATTGTCGGTCAAATGACGGGGATGGGGAGGGTGCGTGCCGATAGCTTCGAGGATTTGCGTCGATCTGCCAATAGCAGGCCTGTTGATGGCTATGCGGGCGGATGTTGCATCCAACCGGTTGCACGTGCTTCACATCCGGCTCAATCTGCCGGACAACTGACCTCTTCTGGGCCTATCAGAGCAACAAAAGTTCGGGGTCGGAAACGCGAGAGCACGTATGTCGTCCTATTCTGAAGATCTCCATTCCGCGGCACTGGCCTACCATCGGCTGCCGCGACCGGGCAAGCTTGAGATTCAAGCCATTAAGCCGCTTGCCAACCAGCGCGACCTCGCGCTCGCTTATTCGCCGGGCGTGGCGGCGGCGTGCATGGAGATCGCCAAAAACCCGGCGGAAGCCGCATCGCTGACAACCCGCGCCAACCTTGTCGCGGTCGTCTCCAACGGCACTGCCGTTCTCGGCCTTGGCAATATCGGCCCGCTGGCGTCGAAACCCGTGATGGAGGGCAAGGCGGTCCTGTTCAAGAAATTCGCCGGCATCGACGTGTTCGACATCGAGATCGCCGCCGACACCATCGAGCGCGTGGTCGAGACCGTGGCGGCGTTGGAGCCGACGTTCGGCGGCATCAACCTCGAAGACATCAAGGGTCCGGAGTGTTTTGAGATCGAGGCGCGGCTCAAGGAGCGGATGAAGATCCCGGTGTTTCACGACGACCAGCATGGCACCGCCATCATCGTCGGCGCCGCGATCACCAATGCGCTGCTGTTGAACGGCAAGAGGCTTTCAGACGTCAAGATCGTCGCCTCAGGCGCTGGCGCCGCGGCGATCGCCTGTCTCAATCTTCTGGTCTCAATGGGCGCGCAGCGCAAGAATATCTGGGTCGTGGATATCGACGGGGTCGTGCATGAGGGGCGCAACACGCTTATGGATCGCTGGAAGGCGGTTTATACCCAGAAGACCGACAAGCGCACGCTGGGCGAAGTGATCGATGGCGCCGACATTTTTCTGGGGCTTTCGGCGCCTAACGTGCTGACGCCTGAAATGGTCAAGCGGATGGCGGACAAGCCATTGGTGATGGCGCTCGCCAATCCGACGCCGGAAATCATGCCGGACGAAGCCCGCAAAGCCCGCCCCGACGCCATGATCTGCACCGGCCGCTCCGACTTTCCCAATCAGGTCAACAACGTCCTGTGCTTTCCGTTCATCTTCCGCGGCGCGCTCGATGTTGGCGCCACCGCGATCAATGAGGAGATGAAGAAGGCCGCGGTCGATGCCATCGCCCAGCTCGCGCGCGATCCACCGGTTGATGCGCTCGCTCCCGGCTTCGACAGCGGCGAAGCGCAAGGGTTCGGCCCGGGCTCGCTGATACCGAGCCCGTTCGATCCGCGGCTGATCCTGCGCATTGCGCCGGCGGTTGCGAGAGCGGCCATGGAATCCGGCGTCGCCACCCGTCCGATCAAGAATTTTGAGGATTATCGCGCCCAGCTCGAGCGCTTCGCATTCCGCTCTGGTTTGGTCATGAAGCCGGTGTTTGCGAAGGCAAAAACCCAGCCGGTTCGCGTGATCTATGCCGAAGGCGAGGACGAACGGGTTCTGCACGCGACGCAGGTGGTGCTGGAGGAAAAGCTGGCGCGGCCGATCCTGGTCGGACGTCCCTCGGTGGTGGAAGCGAGGATCAAGCGATACGGCCTTGCCATCAAGGCCGGCCGGGATTTCGATCTCATCAATCCCGAGGACGATCCGCGCTACCGATCCTATGTCCAGTCCTATATCGACGTCGCCGGCCGCCACGGCGTGACCCCCGACGCCGCGCGCACGGTGGTGCGTACCAATGCCACCGTGATCGCAGCACTCGCGGTAATCCGCGGCGAGGCCGACGCCATGATCTGCGGCGTCGAGGGCCGCTACATGAGCCATCTGCGCCATGTGCGGGAGATCATGGGCTTCCTCCCCGGTGTCAGCGATTTCGCGGCGTTGGCGCTGATGATCACCAGCAAGGGCGCTTATTTCATCGCCGATACCCAGGTGCGTCCGAACCCGACCGCCGAAGAACTTGCCGAAGTGGCGGCACTGGCGGCGATCCATGTCCAGCGCTTCAATATCAAGCCAAAAATCGCCTTCGTGTCACATTCAGACTTTGGCAGTTATGATACCGAATCCTCCCGCAAGATGCGGCGCGCCACCGCGCTGTTGAAGCAGCACCATCCCGAAATCGAGGCCGACGGCGAAATGCAGGGCGATACCGCGCTCTCGGAAGCCGCAAGGAAGCTGATCCTGCCGCACTCGAAACTGGAAGG
>DATBYN010000473.1:0-3969 GCA_036513695.1 Bradyrhizobium sp.
CAGGATTGATCTTGACAGATTTGAATGATTGGTAACGATGGACGCCAACAAGCAATAAGCTACGTCCGGGGGGAATACTCTGAGCCGTAACACGCAAGCGATCACGCCGCGGGCTGGCGGCTCGCGCGCCGGCCGGTTGGCGGTTGCGCCGCATGATTCCAGAATCTTTGCGACACACGGAAATCCATCACTTTCTTAAGAGGGAGCGACGCGGCCAACGCGCCGAATTCTGAAACCGGGAGGAACATACTATGCCAATCACAACAAGGCGTCGTTTGCTCGTCGGATCCGCCGCCGCGCTCGCACTGCCCGCGTTTGCTCGAGCCCAGAGCGAGGCAAAGCCGCGAATAACCGCCATCTCGCAGTGGTCTGCCGGCAGTGACGGCGCTGCGATCTCTGCCCTTGGCAAATTGTTCGAGGAACGCGGCGGAGTCTGGCAGCATAATCCCGTACCCGGCTTCACCACGGAAATGATGAACAAGCTAAGGGCGCAAATCATGGCCGGCGATCCGCCCGCGATCTCGCAGCTCAAGGGGCCCGAGATTGCCGCATGGTCGAAGATCGCGCCGACCGTCGATATCAGCCCGTGGGTCAAGACGGCCGGCTTTGCCGATCGCGTGCCGGCGGAACTGGCCAAGAGTTGCCAGCCGGGCGGCCATTGGATCGCGCTGCCACTGCAGGTCTATCGGATCAACACGCTGTTTATGTCCACCAAGGGCATGCAGCGCGCCGGGGTCACCAAGGCGCCGACCTCCTGGGCGGAATTCAATGATACGGCAGAAAAGATGAAGGCGGCCGGCATGATTCCGGTAGCCAATGGCGGCATCCGCTACGATGACGGCATGAAATTCGAGATTGCGCTCGCCGGCATCAGTCCCGAGGTCTATCGCCGCGCGATCATGCAGCTCGATACCGATGCATTGCAGGGCAAGGAAGTCCTGGCGGCCTTCGAACAGCTGCGCAAGCTCGCCAACTGGATGAATCCGAACATCGCGGCGCAGCCATGGGCCGTGAATCTGCCGGCCTTCGTCAAGGGCGACATGGGCATGGTGCTGATGGGCGGCTGGGCGCAAGGCAATTTGTTCAAGGCCGGCGCCACCGCTGCGGATTTCAGCAGCGGCCCCGCTCCGCAGGAGAGCGGTCCGCCTTGCTTCGACCTCAACGCCGATTGCTTCATCTTCTGGAAGCCGAAGGGGGCCGATCTCGACGCCGGGCAGAAATTGTTTGCCGAGATCGTCATGCAGCCATCGACGCAGGAAATGTATTCGAAAATCACAGGCTCTATACCGGCGCGCACCGACGTGAATCTGGCGGCCGAGGGCTTTACCGACGGGCAGCGCAACTCGGCGCAGAATTTGCGTGACGCCATTGCCAAGGATCGTGTGGTTCTCAGTCTCGGGCACAATATGGCCCAGCCGAACGGCATGACCGCGGCGATGATCGACGTGCTGACCGAATACGTGCACAACAGCGCCATTCCCGCCGTCGAAGGACAGAAGCGGTTGGTCGCGGCGGTAGAGGGCGCGCAGTAGGGCCGGGTCGATGCGAACGGGTCTAACTCTGGTCGCGGCCAAGCAGGATGCGGGGAGAGAGCAGGGGGTTTGGCGCCGCCGCTTCGGCGGCGTCCTGACCGAGCTTGCGATCTGGCTGCCGTTATCGGTCTCGGCCGGACACGTCGTGCTGTTCACAGCGTGGACGACCTGGGTGTCTTTCACGGCCTCGTCCTTGATGCCGGACTATACTTGGGTCGGTCTGCGCAATTATTGGGCGGTGACGCGAACGGCGAACTTTCAGATCGCCTATGTCAACCTGGTCATCTTCGGCTTCGGCTTCGTGCTGCTGACGATGGCGCTAGGCTTGTTGCTGGCCATCCTGCTCGATCAACGCGTGCGCGGTGAAAACGTGCTGCGCACGATCTTTCTCTATCCCCTGGCGGTCTCCTTCGTGGTGACGGGCACGGTGTGGAGCTGGCTGCTCAACCCCGGGCTTGGCCTGCAAAGGGTGGTGCAGAATCTGGGCTGGCAGGATTTCCGGTTTGACTGGCTGGTGCAGTCGGACAAGGCCATTTACACGTTGATCTTCGCCGGCGTCTGGCAGGGCGCCGGCTTTGCCATGGCGCTGTTCCTCGCAGGGTTGCGATCGGTGGACGCGGACCTGGTCAAGGCCGCGCAGATCGATGGTGCGGGACCGTGGCGGATGTATCGGCGCGTGTTGCTGCCGACCATCTGGCCGATTTTTATCACCGTGTTCGTGATCCTGTTGCGGTCCGCGATCACGTCGTTCGACCTGGTTCGGGCGCTGACCGGCGGTGGACCGGGCATTTCCACCATGCTGCCGACCCTCGTCGTCTATGACTTCATGTTCCAGCGCAGCGAACTGGGACGCGGCTCGGCGGCCGCGGTGCTGATGCTGCTGTCGCTGGTGGTGGTGATGGCGCCTTACGGACTCTATGTGCGTTGGCAGCGGCAACGGCAGGCACGGGCATGAAGTGGACGCGCGTGATCGTCTATGCCGCGCTGATCATCCTGGCGCTGCTGTTCCTGGTGCCGCTGGGTATCGTGGTCGTGAACTCGTTGCGCTCCAGCCGGGAGATCGCCGCCACCTCGCTGATCGGCTGGCCGAGCCATCTGATCTTCGCCAACTACGGCCAGGCATGGAACCGCTTCTGCATGGCCGAGCATTGCTGGGGCATCGAGCCCTACATGCTCAATTCCCTCACTTTGGCGATCCCGGCCACCATCATCTCCACTCTTTTGGGCGCTCTCGCCGGCTATTCGATCTCGCTCTGGCGCTTTCGTGGCGATCAGTTCGTATTTGGTCTCGTGACGCTTGGCATCTTCCTGCCCGAACAGATGAAGCTAATCCCCTGGGTGGTCGTGCTGCGCGAACTCTCGCTGATGAACACCATCGCCGGCCTGATCCTGATCCACACCGTCCAGGGCATGAGTTTCACGACGCTGTTCTGCCGTAACTACTATGTCGGTATTCCCCAGGACCTGCTGAAAGCAGCGCGAATCGACGGGGCCGGCTTCTTCCGGATTTTCTGGCGGATCATATTGCCGCTCTCGCCGCCGATCCTGATCGTGACCGTGATCTTCCAGTTTACCGGGATCTGGAATGAGTTCCTCTATGGCGTCACCTTTACCTCTGGCGGGCAGCAGCCGGTCACCGCCGCCTTGATCGCGCTCAGCGCCGCAATCACCAGCGAACCGATGTACGGCGAGCAGAGCGCCGCAGTGTTGATCGCGGCATTGCCGACGCTGCTGGTGTATCTGTTCGGCGGACGGTATTTCCTGAGAGGCCTCACTGCAGGGGCCGTGAAGTGATGGGGTTGTCATGGCAGCGTTGAGCATTCGCGCCCTGTCGAAGCGGTACGCCAATCTTGAGGTGTTGAAGGGGATCGATCTCGACATCGAAAGCGGTGAATTCACCGTGCTGGTTGGACCGTCCGGCTGCGGCAAATCCACGCTGCTCAACATCGTTGCCGGGCTGGATCGCCCGAGTGCGGGGATCGTGGAAATCGGTGGACGGGTCGTCAACAACGTCCCGCCGAAGGACCGCGACATCGCCATGGTGTTCCAGTCCTATGCGCTCTATCCGTCGATGACGGTGCGTCAGAACATCACGTTCGGAATGGAATGCCGCCATGTCCCCAGGGCGCAGCAGGAAGCGGCCGTGGCGAATGTGGCCCGGCTGCTGCAGATCGAGCCGTTGCTCGACCGCCGGCCGTCGCAGCTTTCCGGCGGCCAGCGTCAGCGCGTGGCGATGGGCCGGGCCCTGGTGCGTGATCCCTTGCTGTTTCTGTTCGACGAACCGCTTTCCAATCTTGACGCAAAACTGCGCGTCGAGATGCGGATGGAGATCAAGCGGCTGCATCAGCGCATCGGCGCGACCATCGTCTATGTCACCCACGACCAGATCGAGGCGATGACGATGGCGACGCGGATCGCTGTCATGCATCAGGGAGCG
>DATBYN010000474.1:0-5494 GCA_036513695.1 Bradyrhizobium sp.
GTGCCGTGCCCGGCCTCAATATCCTCGGCCAGCATCTTCATGCCGCGAACCAGATTGTCGCCGCTGGACGAAAGCGTCTCGCGCAATACTTCCGGATTGGTGAGAAGGAAATTCGACGGCGCCAGCGCGTTGGCGATCTGCTGAACGTAGAATTCGGCCTTCTTGCGGGTGTGCGGATCGACGCCTTCGGCGTTGTGCACCAGTTCCTGCGCCCACTGCGTGGTCAGGAGATAAAGCTGCATCACGAAATCGAAAAATTGATTCGATTTCCACTCGGGGTCGGCAAATCGCTTGTCGCGCGGCGACGGTGCGATCGCCGGCGGCACGTCTTCGCCGGCGAGCCTTCGCACCGAAGAGCCCCACAGATCGAGATAAGCCTTGGCGATCTTCTTCTGCAGATCCGACGAACGGTCCTGGTCCGACAGCCAGTATTCAGCGACTGCGGTGAAGGTCTTGATCACCTCGGCGAGTTCGCTGGGCGGCTTGTCTTTGACTTCGCCGCTCTCGCGCGGCTTGAGATAGGCTGCGAGCGCTTGGCCGCTCGTCTCCATGGCCCGCGCGAGGTTGATCGCAAAGGCTTCAGGGTCGAACTTTCTCGCAACCTGGGTTTGGGTCGAAACGTCACTCATGCTGCGACACTATAGGTTCGTTTCCGCTTCGTCACCGCGCAGGATGAGCGATGGCGCCTTCGCGGTTAAGGTTGGCATGGGACATGCTGCAGTGCGGTAAAGCATCTTGGTTCTGACATATTGAAGCCTCACCGGTCCGCTTTGCTGTTTCTGCTTTAATCGTTTCGGGCGACAATGGTTTGAACGGTGCAGTTAAATTTGAAGGATTAAAGTTTTCGTAGTTGCAGGATTTGTGTTGCAAGGCTCGTACCAGCGAAGTGGGGACTTCGGGACGGATGACTTCGGGACGGATGTCGGTGGATCGAAAAATATGGGCATTGGCGGCGGGCGCGCTGCTGCTGTCGGCGCTTGCGCTCGGCGGCTGCTCGACATCGATCGCGGATATGCCGCTTGTCGGCACGCCGGCCGACGCGCCGGAACGTCCGAAAGAAGCCGGCGCCTACCTGCCTGTTCATGATTTGCCTCCGGATCGCCAGGAGCCTGAACTGGCGCCAGCGGAACGGGCCAAGATCCAGGCCGAGCTGGTGGCCGCGCGGGATCGCCAGGCCTCCGCGGCGGCGACCAAGGACGCAGCCGCCAAGGACACAGCTGCCAAGGAGACCGCGCCGAAGTGACCTGACCGGGGCCGGTTCGGTGGCCTAAGGACACTGGCGCAACCGGGCGTCCGTGGTAAAAGAACCCAGTTCAACCGCAAATCAAGGCGAGGATACCGCGTTCGCGCCTGAATTCGCACTAACTATTTGATTTAGTGCGATTTCTGGGACGAGGCCGGTTTTCATTTCGTGCACTGCGCCAGCGATTCCTGCCCTGATTGGTTGCCGGAGCGAGGTCCATGGAAGAATTTTACCGCATACGCCGTCTGCCGCCTTACGTGTTCGAGCAGGTCAATCGGGCCAAGGCGGCGGCGCGCAATGCCGGGGCCGACATTATCGATCTCGGCATGGGCAATCCGGACCTGTCGACGCCGCCACATGTGATCGAGAAATTGAAGGAAACCCTCGGCAAGCCGAGGACCGACCGCTACTCGGCCTCGCGCGGCATTACCGGATTGCGCAAGGCACAGGCGGCCTATTACAGCAGGCGCTTTGGCGTGAAACTCAATCCCGAGACTCAAATCGTTGCGACGCTCGGATCGAAGGAGGGCTTTGCCAATGTGGCGCAGGCGATCACTGCGCCCGGCGACGTCGTGCTGTGTCCCAATCCGAGCTATCCGATCCATGCCTTCGGGTTCTTGATGGCGGGCGGGGTGATCCGCTCGGTGCCATCCGAGCCGACGCCGCAATTCTTCGAGGCGGTCGAGCGCGCGATCATCCATTCGATCCCGAAACCGCTTGCGATCGTGGTCTGTTATCCCTCCAATCCGACCGCCTATGTCGCGAGCCTCGATTTCTATCGCGATCTCGTGGCGTTCGCGAAGAAGCATGAGATCTTCATCCTGTCGGATCTTGCGTATGCCGAAGTCTATTTCGACGACAACAACCCGCCGCCCTCCGTGCTGCAGGTTCCCGGCGCAATCGATGTGACGGTGGAATTCACCTCGATGTCGAAGACGTTTTCGATGGCCGGCTGGCGCATGGGATTTGCCGTCGGCAACGACCGCATCATCGCTGCCCTTGCGCGGGTGAAATCCTACCTCGATTACGGCGCGTTCACGCCGATCCAGGTCGCGGCGACCGCAGCGCTCAACGGCCCGGAAGATTGCATTCGCGACATGCGCGACACCTATCGCAAACGTCGCGATGCGCTGGTGGAATCGTTTGGCCGGGCAGGGTGGGAAATTCCGCCCCCCGAGGCCTCGATGTTCGCCTGGGCGCCGTTGCCGAAAGCATTCGGCGAAATCGGCAGCATGCAGTTTGCAACGCTCTTGGTGGAGAAATCCGGCGTCGTGGTTTCGCCCGGCGTCGCCTTCGGCGAGCACGGCGAGGGTTTTGTTCGCATCGCCATCGTGGAAAACGAGCAACGTATCCGTCAGGCCGCCCGCGGCGTGCGCCGCTTCCTTGAAAGCGGCATCGAAACGTTGCACAACGTGGTTCCTCTCGCCAACCGGCGATAGGCATGATCCCGAAAAGTGGAATCCGGTTTTCGGATCAGATCATGCCTAATTAACGTCCTTCCGGCAGGTTTTTTTCGTTATGGTCGCACCCCTAAAGGTGGGTATTGCGGGGCTCGGCACCGTTGGCGCCGAAGTCGTTCGCCTGATCGAGCAACAAGGGCGGATGTTATCTGCGCGCTGCGGGCGTGGCGTGCGCGTTGTCGCGGTCACCGCGCGTTCGAAAGTGAAAAAGCGCGGCCTTGATTTGCGCGGCATCGACTGGGCGAAAAATCCGCTGGCGCTGGCGAATGATCTCGGCATCGATTGCTTTGTCGAATTGATGGGCGGCTCCGGCGAGCCGGCGCTGTCCGCGATCGAGGCGGCATTAAAATCCGGCAAATCGGTGGTCACCGCCAACAAGGCGCTGATCGCCAAGCACGGAATTCGGCTGGCGAAGGCTGCCGAGAAGCATGGCGGCGCGCTCAATTTCGAGGCGGCCGTGGGGGCTGCGATCCCGGTCATCAAAACGTTGCGCGAGGGCCTTACGGGGACCGACGTCAATCGCGTTTACGGCATCCTCAACGGCACCTGCAACTACATCCTGACCCGGATGGAGCAGGAAGGCCTGTCGTTCGCCGAATGCCTGAAGGATGCGCAGCGCCTTGGTTATGCCGAGGCGAACCCGTCATTCGACGTCGACGGCCATGATACCGCGCAAAAGCTTGCGATTCTTGCGAGCCTCGCCTTCGGCACCAAAGTTGCACAGAGCGCGGTCTATGTGGAAGGCATCTCTTCGATCGCCCCGGAAGATTTGCGTGCCGCCGAGCAACTCGGCTATCGCGTCAAACTGCTCGGGGTCGCGGTGCGGACGGCCAAGGGAATCGAGCAACGCGTGCATCCGACCATGGTGCCTAAATCATCCTCGATCGCCCAAGTGATGGGCGTCACCAATGCCGTGACCATCGACGGCGCGGGGATTCCGCCGATCACCCTGGTCGGTCCCGGCGCCGGTGGTGCTGCGACCGCGTCGGCCGTGGTCGCCGATATCGCCGACGTCGCGCGCGGCATCCGCGCCAAGCCGTTCGGGCGGCCGGTGGATCGCTTGCGTGCCACCAAAAAGGCGCCAATGGAGCGCCATGAAGGCGGCTACTATATCCGCCTGATGGCGCGTGATCTCGCCGGCACTGCGGCCGCGATCGCAACCCGGCTGGCGCAACAAAAGATTTCGATCGAATCGATCGTGCAGCGCCATGCCGACGGCGTTGACGCCAACGGCGCAGCGCGGAAAGCTTCGCCGGTGCCGGTCATTCTGATCACCTACGCGACCAGCGAGGACGCGGTATACCGCGCGCTGGAAGCAGTGCAGCGCGACAAGGTGATCTCCGGCCGGCCGCAGGTCATACGGATCGAAAAAAACTAGCGCACGGTCCGAACGGAGATTGCGCGAAACCGTTGGTTGCGGGTCGGAAAGCCCGCCGTGAAGGCTTAAGGAGTTTTGGTGATGTCGACCCATATTTCCGTTCCGCCGCAGCTGTTGCTGGAGCGCATCTTGACGCTCGAGATTGTCCGGGTGACGGAGCGCGCGGCGGTGTCGGCGGCGCGGCTGCGCGGCCATGGCAATGAGAAGGCGGCGGACCAGGCGGCGGTTGACGCGATGCGTCGCGAACTCAACAAGCTGCCGATCCAGGGCACGGTGGTGATCGGCGAGGGCGAGCGCGACGAGGCGCCGATGCTGTTCATCGGCGAGAAGGTCGGGCTGAACACCGGCCCGCAAGTCGATATCGCCGTCGATCCGCTCGAGGGGACGACGCTATGCGCCAAGAACATGCCGGGCTCGATCGCGACCATGGCGATGGCCGATGGCGGCACGCTGTTGCATGCGCCCGACGTTTACATGCAGAAAATTGCGGTGGGGCCGGGCTACGCCAAGGGCGTCGTCGAGCTCGATGCATCGCCGGCCGACAATGTCCGCCGTCTCGCCAAAGCCAAGGGCGTCGATCCTTCCGCGATCACGGTCCTGGTGCTCGATCGCCCGCGCCACGCTGACATTGTCAATGGCGTGCGCGGCACTGGGGCTGCGGTCCGTCTCATCACCGACGGCGATGTCGCCGGCGTGATCCATTGTGCCGATCCTGACAACACCGGCGTCGACATGTATATCGGCACCGGCGGCGCGCCGGAGGGCGTGCTGGCGGCGGTGGCGTTGCGCTGCATCGGCGGCCAGATGCAATGTCGGCTGATCCTCGACGGCGAGGAGAAGCGCGAGCGCGCCGCCAAGATGGGCATCAACGACCCTCGCATGATTTACGGCATCGAGGACATGGCGCGGGGCGACTGCCTGTTTGCCGCAACCGGCGTCACCACCGGCTCGCTGCTGTCGGGCGTCAAATTCCGCAAGGATGTCATCGAGACCGAGACCGTGGTGATGCGTTCGGTCACCGGTACGGTGCGTTACATCAAGGCCGAGCACCGCCAGCTGGAGAAATTCCACCTCGATTGAAGCGGTCATTCCGGGGCGATGCGCAGCATCGAACCCGGAATTCGAGATTCCCCGATGTGCAATTGCACATCTGCGGTACGCGCTTCGCGCGCCCCGGAATGACAGAAGAAAAAAACAGGGAGCGAGCATGTCCGATTTATCCGCGGTAAAGGCGCTGGTGTTCGACGTGTTCGGCACCGTGGTCGATTGGCGCACCAGCCTGATCGCGGATTTTTCCAAATGGTCGGAGACGCGCGGCATAAAAGCCGACTGGACCGTGCTGGTCGACGGCTGGCGCGCGGTCTATGCCGCCTCGATGGACGAGGTGCGAAAGCATCCCGAACGCGGCTATAT
>DATBYN010000475.1:0-4389 GCA_036513695.1 Bradyrhizobium sp.
GTGGTGACGCTTTCGGCGACGCGGGTGATCTGCGGCACGAAGACGATGGTCAGCGAGACGATGGAGTTGACGATGCCGGCGCCGAGCGCGCCGGAAATCGCGATCGCCAAAAGCACCGAGGGGAAGGCATAAAACACGTCGACGGTGCGCATGATCGCGGTGTTGAGCTTGCCGCCGACGTAACCGGCGACGAGGCCGAGCGAGGTGCCGACCACAAAGGCAAAAATCACCGGCAAAATGCCGATGATCAGCGACAGCCGCCCGCCATAAATCAGGCGTGCCAGCATGTCGCGGCCGAGTTCATCGGTGCCGAGCGGATAGCCCGGCGTCCAGATATGGCGCAATCTTCGGATCATCGAGCCCTGATAGGGATCGGCGAGGCCGAGCCACGGCGCAAGCAGCGCGGAGAGGAAGATCAGCGCCAGGATAAAGGCGCAGACCATACTGACCTTGTCGCGCGTGATCCGCCGCCCGACGGTCGCCCAGTAACCGCGGGCTTTTGCGGCAGGCCCAGCCTGCAGGGCAGCATCGGATATTGCGGGGCTGATACTCACTTCTTTCAGCTCCGCTTGATGCGCGGATCGATCGCGGCCTGCGCGATATCGACCAGGAGGTTGAGGATGACAAAAAACAGCGCCAGCACCAGGATCGTGCCCTGCAACAGCGGCAGATCGCGCTGGAAGATTGCAGAATTGAGCAGCAGCCCCGAGCCCGGCCAGGAGAACACGGTTTCGATCAGGATCGAACCGCCGAGCATGTAGCCGAGCTGCAAGCCCATCACCGCCATCGCGGTCGGAGCGGCGTTCTTGATGACGTGACGAAAGACGTGAGTCTCGCGCAAGCCCTTGGCGCGCAACGCCTCGACAAAGTCCTGCGACAGGATATCGCCGGTCAGCGCGCGCACAGTGCGGGTGACGATGCCCATCGGGATCACCGAGGTGGTGATCGCGGGCAGGATCAGATAACGAAAATGTTCCCAGTCCCATCCCCAGGCGCCGGAGCCGCCCGGGCCGGCGCCGACCGCGGGCAGCCAGTTGAGCTGCACCGAGAAGATGATCACGAGCACCATGCCGAGCCAGTAATGCGGCACCGAGACGCCGGCGATCGCAATCGAGGTCGCGACCTTGTCGATCCAGGTATCGCGAAAATAGCCGGCGATCAGACCAAACAACAATCCAAAGGTAAATGCGATCGACGCGGCCGCGATCGCCAAGGTCACGGTGTTGCCGACCGCGCGCATGACTTCTGATAGCACCGGGCGTCCGGTCGCGATGGAATGACCGAGATCGCCGTTGACCGCCTTCCATAGCCACAACCCGAACTGCACCGGCAGTGGACGGTCGAAGCCATAGGCGACACGGAGTTGATTGGCGAGCTCCTGCGACGCATCCGCCGGGAGGATCGCGACCAGCGGATCGCCCGGCGTGATGTGCACCAGCATAAAGCACACCAGCGCCACGCTGATGACGATCGGGATCACATAGACGATGCGGCGGGCGACGTAGGCGAGCACGGAAGACCTTTGGTTATCGGCCGAGAATTTTCCTTCGTCATGCCCGGGCTTGACCCGGGCATCCATCCCTCTTCAAAAGAGTCTCTCGAAGAAGATGGATGGCCGGGTCAAGCCCGGCCATGACGACAAACCAATCAAGGCGTCATGGAAATCGGCGAGAAGTCCACGAACCAGCTCTTCGGCTGTACGAATCCCCTGATCTTCGGGCTCATCGCGCGGGGCCCGACGTCGTGGGCGACATACAAGAACGCGGCGTCGTCCACGGAGGCTGCGTGCAGTTCGGCCAGCGCCTTGTCGCGCTCGGTCGGATCGAAGGTCTGGCGCGCTTTGGTCACGAGCTCATCGAACTTGGGATTATTGATAAAACCCCAATTGTTCGACACCGGCGGCGCCATCGAGGATTGCAGGAAGCGCACCAGCGCGAAGAACGGATCCATTGCCGCATAGGTGACGTTGGTGGCATTGGCGCCGTTGGCGGAAGCGTCCTTGGCGCCGCGCCGCCAGTTGGTGAACAGCGTATTCCATTCGATGACGTCGAGCTGGACGTCGAAATAACACTCCGCCAGCGCCTGCTGCAGATATTCGTTCATCGGTATTGGCTGCATCTGACCGGAGCCGGATGCCGAGGTCTGGATCTTCACCGTCAATTTCTTGTTCGGGCCGTATCCCGCGTCCTGCATCAGCTTTTGCGCGGCAGGCTTGTCGTATTTGATCTGAAACGTCGGGTTGCCGCGCCAGGGATGACCCGGCTCGAAGGTGCCGGTCGCCGGCACCATCAGGCCGGCGAGCAGGCCATCCTTCAGGCCCTCGCGATCGACGCAGAGATTGGCCGCCTTGCGCACGCGAATGTCGTTCCAGGGCGAGCCCTCGACGCGCGAGAACTGCCACGGCCAGACATGAGGCTCCTCGTTGCTGTAAAGATTGAAACCGCGCTGCTTGATTTCAGCGACCGCATCCGGCGCCGGCGCTTCGATCCAGTCGACTTGGCCGGAGAGTAGCGCCGCCGTGCGGGCATTTGCCTCGGGCATCGGCAGCAGCAGCATCTTGTCGACTTTTGGAATGCGCGCCTTGTCCCAATAGTTCGCGTTCTTTACCAGTTCGAGCCGCTCACGCGGCGTAAAGCTCGACATTTTCCAGGGGCCGGTGCCGGAAGGGTCCTTTGCGAAGGCGGCCCAGGCGGCCTGCGATTTCGCCTTTGCATCCGCGCCCTCGGCGGCGTCATAAAGCTTCTGCCATTTCGTCGGGCTCGCCATGAACAGATTCGTCAGGTTGATCGGCAAAAAGCTGTCCGGCTCCCTGGTGGTCAACTCCACCGTCATGTCGTCGATTTTCCTGGCCGACGTCAGTGTCGGCATCCGCGACGCGGTGACGCCGACCTGGCTCGGATCGAATTGCGGCGCATCCTGCTTCAGCACCTTGTCGACATTCCAGACCACGGCATCGGCGTTGAACGGCGAGCCATCGTGGAAGGTGACGCCGGGACGAAGCTTGAAGGTCCACTTCGTCTTGTCCTTGTCATCGACCTTCCATTCGGTCGAAAGCCCCGGGATCACGACGCTCGGCTTGTCCGCCGAGGAGAGATCCCACATCGTCAGCGCGTCATACATCGTGAGGCCGGTGAAGCGGTTGCCTTCAAAGCCCTGATCGGGCTGGCCCAACGTGCGCGGAATGTCGGCCGCGGTCATGCCGATGCGCAGAGTTGTTTCCGCAGCGGCGATCCGCTGCCCCGCCACGGACACAAACGCCAGCACCACAACCGCCACCGTTATCCGGCTTTTCCCCGTTTTTTTGGCACGCATCGCAACAATCCCCTCTCGTCTCTCGATGACTATTTCTTATGCAACCTCATGCAACGGCTGTGCCAATGGAGGGGTTTCTTCTCCCAAATCGCCGTTGGCCGCACAATTCCAAGTGACCACACGCGAAGAAACAAGCAGGGATGCCTAATCTGGCATCAACCTTGCACTCAAACACCTGATGGTATTGCGTATTCCGAATACATGTCCAACGGAGCTTAGTTCATGCGCGCCCGAAATTCGATGCTTGTTGCAGCCCTGGCCGTCGCCCTCGGCCTAAGCTTGCCCGGCGCTTCGGCGCAAGCCGAAACCGTGGTGCGGTACGGCATTTCCATGGCCGATATTCCGCTGACGACCGGCCAGCCGGATCGCGGCGCGGGCGCCTATCAGTTCACGGCGTATACGATCTACGATCCACTGGTCGCCTGGGAAATGGATGTGTCGGACCGGCCCGGCAAGCTGGTGCCGGGGCTTGCCACCGAATGGAAGGTCGATGACAAGGACAAAACCAAGTGGCGCTTTACGCTTCGCAAGGGCGTCAAATTCCATGACGGGAGCGAGTTCAACGCCGATGCGGTGATCTGGAATCTCGACAAGGTGTTGAATGACAAGGCGCCGCAATTCGACAAGCGCCAGAGCGCGCAGGTGAAGACCCGCCTGCCCTCGGTTGCGACCTACGCCAAGATCGACGACTCCACAGTCGAGATCACGACCAAGACCGTCGATTCATTCTTCCCCTATCAGATGCTGTGGTTTCTGGTCTCGAGCCCGGCGCAATATGAAAAGCTCGGCAAGGACTGGGACAAGTTTGCCAGCGAGCCTTCCGGCACCGGCCCGTTCAAACTGACAAAGCTGGTGCCGCGCGAATTGGCCGAGCTTTCGAAGAATCCGGATTATTGGGACAAGAAGCGGATTCCAAAAGTCGACAAGCTGATCCTTATACCGATGCCGGAAGCGCTGACGCGCACCAACGCGCTGTTGGCGGGCCAGGTCGATCTGATCGAAACGCCGGCGCCCGACGCCGTGCCGCAGCTCAAATCGGCTGGTATGCGGATCGTCGACAACATCACCCCGCATGTC
>DATBYN010000476.1:0-6359 GCA_036513695.1 Bradyrhizobium sp.
TCCGGCAGCGCCGGCCGGTTGTAGGGGTATCGGCGCCCGGCGCATCGATGCCGGTGCCGAGCGTTGCGAGCCCAAGCGCGCCCTCGACCTCGGCGGACACCGCCCACGAGCCGTCGCCCTGATTGTCGGCGACATCCTCGAGCGTGGCGCGGCGCAAGCCCCGTCCCGGCGACAAAAACGAGATCGCCTCGAGGCAGTTGGTTTTTCCCGCTCCGTTCGGCCCGACCAACGCCACCACGTCCCCCCGCGTCTGAAGCTGTGCGGCGCGATAGTTGCGGAAATGGGTGAGGGTCAGGCGATGGATGCGCGAGGCGGTCATGGGAGCAACCGTCATTGCCGGGCTTGACCCGGCAATCCATCGTCCGCGTCAGCGGACAATATCTTCATACAGATCCTGCCAATCCGGATTGCCCGCGACAATTAGATCGATTTTCCACTCGCGCGACCAATGCTTGATGTTCTTCTCGCGTTGGAGCGCTGCGGCTATAGTCTCGTGCTGCTCAAAGTATACGAGCGTCTTGACGTGGTGCCGCTTGGTGAAGCTCTCGGCCAGTCCCTCGCGATGCTCATATACGCGCCGTACTAGATTGTTCGTCACGCCGATGTACAGCGTTCCACCGGGCTTACTGGCCAGAATGTACACCCAATAGGTCATTTTCGAAGCCTGATGGATTGCCGGGTCAAGCCCGGCAATGACGATTTTTCTTCACACCCGCATCGGCATCAGGACGTAGAGCGCGCCTTTGGATTCCTTGTCTTGCACTAGCGTCGGCGAGCCCGGATCGGCCAATCTGAGCACCGCGACCTCGCCCTCGATCTGGGCGGCGATATCCAGCAGATAGCGCGAGTTGAAGCCGATATCGAGCGCGTCGGAGGCGTATTCGACCTCGATCTCCTCGGTGGCGCTGCCGGAATCAGGGTTGGTCACCGACAGCACCAGTTTTCCGGCGGATAGCGCGAGTTTCACGGCGCGGCCGCGCTCGCTGGAGATCGTCGAGACGCGGTCGACCGCGGCCTCAAAGTCCTTCTTGTCGACGACGAGTTCCTTGTCGTTGTTCTGCGGGATCACGCGGCCATAATCGGGAAACGTGCCGTCGATCAGCTTCGAGGTCAGTACCACGTCCCCGATGGTGAAGCGGATTTTTCCCTGCGACAGTTCGATCTTGACCTCGGCTTCGTTGTCCTCGATCAATCGCTGCACCTCGCCGACGGTCTTGCGCGGCACGATCACGCCGGGCATGCCGGCGGCGCCTTTCGGCAGAACCAGATCGATCTGCGCCAGGCGATGGCCGTCGGTGGCAACCGCGCGCAAGGTTGCCGCCTTGGCGGTTCCCGCGGTGTGGAGGTAGATGCCGTTGAGATAGTAACGGGTCTCTTCGGTCGAGATCGCAAATTGGGTGCGGTCGATCAATCGCTTCATGTCGGAGGCGGCGAGCGTGAACGAGTGCGTCATGTCGCCGGCGGCGAGATCGGGAAAGTCGTTTTCGGGCAGCGTCTGCAGCGTGAAACGGGACCTTCCGGCGCGGATCGCCAGCACCGAGCGGTCGCCGTCACCTTCCAGCACGATCTGGGCGCCATCGGGGAGTTTGCGCACGATGTCGTAGAACATATGTGCCGGCACCGTGGTCGACCCGCCGGTTGCGGCTTCTGCCGGCAGCGTCTCCGTCACTTCGAGATCAAGGTCGGTGGCTTTGAGCGACAGCCGCCCGTTCTCGGCGCGGAGCAGCACGTTACCGAGGATCGGAATGGTGTTGCGGCGTTCGACCACGCGATGGACGTGGCCCAGCGATTTCAGGAGTTGCGCGCGTTCGACGGTAACCTTCATAGCAATACCCGCCTGATCCCTTAAGATGGAAAAGCCGGGCGGCCCAGAAGGCGCGCCGCGGCATCTAAACCCGAAAAAGCCCGGTCAAGGCTGGATTTGACCAAACCCTCGGGGGGACCGCAAGGTGGCGCGGATGGGCGCTAAGTGCAAGGGAAACGGCAGCCCGTTCCCCACGTTTTGGGTTAAAATTCGAAGTCGTCCCGGCGCACGCCTGGCGTTCGCCGGGACGACGAGGAGGATGGACTCTACTCCTGCAACTGGCGCTTGAGCGATTCGACCTCTTCGCAGAGGGCGGTATCCTTGGCCACCAGGGCCTCGATCTTGCGCACCGCGTGCAAGACCGTGGTGTGGTCGCGACCGCCGAAGCGGCGGCCGATCTCGGGCAGCGAACGCAATGTCAGCGTCTTGGCCAGATACATCGCGACCTGGCGCGGCCGGACCACATTGGCGGTGCGGCGCGAGGACAGCAAGTCGGAGCGGCTGACATTATACTGCCGCGCCACCACGCGCTGGATGTCCTCGATCTTGATGCGCTTGGGCTCCTGCGGACGGATCAGGTCGCGCACCTCGCGCTCGGCCATCTCCAAGGTCACCGGCTGGGCGTTGAGCTTTGAGTGCGCCAACAGCCGATTGATCGCGCCTTCGAGGTCGCGGCCGTTATGGGTGATGGTTCGTGCCAGATAATCCAACACCTGTTCCGGTACGTCGAAGCTCGCGTGATGGGCGCGCGCGGCGGCGACGCGCGACTTGAGGATGCCCAGCCGCAATTCCTCACCAAGCGAGCCCATCTCGACCACGAGACCACCGGCAAGCCGCGAGCGCACGCGGTCGTCGAGGCTTTCCAGGTCGGACGGCGGACGGTCGGCAGCGACCACCACCTGGCGGCCGGCGTCGATCAGCGCATTCAGCGTGTGACAGAACTCCGCCTGGGTGGATTTTCCTTGCAAAAATTGCAAATCGTCGATCACCAGCACGTCGATGCCGCGCAGTGCCTCCTTGAATGCCAGCGCGGTCTGGGTTTTCAGCGCCGCCACAAAGCCGTACATGAACTTCTCGGCGGTCAGATAAAGCACCTTGCGCTCGCTGCCGGAGTTGCCGGCCCATGTCACCGCCTGCAGCAGATGGGTTTTGCCGAGGCCGACGCCGGCGTGGATGTAAAGCGGATTGAACATCACGGGATCGCCGCGCCGCCCCTCCGCAACCTGGCGCGCCGCCGCATGCGCCAGCGTGTTGGAACGGCCGACGACAAAGCTTCCAAACGTCAGCCGCGGATCGAGCGGCGAGCCGCCGAGCGCGTCATGGCTTGCCGATACCGGCGCGATCGCGGTCGCGCGCAATTCAGGCGCGGGACGGCCGTCGGATCGCTCAGTGCGGCGCGCATCGAGCGGGGTGGCGGCTTCCTTCACCGGCGCCGCGCAACGCATTGCGCTGCGCACGGTTAAGTCGATGCGATGCACTTCCGGCATCTCGGCCTGCCAGCAGGTAAGAACCCGCTCGGCATAATGCGCCTGGATCCAGCTTTTGAGGAAGCGCGTCGGAACCGAGAGCCGAATGGTTTCGGGTTCGACGCTCTCCAGGTCCATGCGTGCGAACCAGCTTGAATAGACGTCCTCTCCTACGCTCGTGCGCAACCGACCCTTCACGCGTGACCAGCGATCCTGTTCAATATTTGTCATTGCTTGACGACTTTTCTGACCGAGTAATGATGCCTGACGAAAACCGCCGGGCGGAGTTACTTCCGCGCGGCGTGACCTCAAGGGGCGTTTGTCTCCAGCCATAGACCGGCCGTCCGGCGAAGCGCCGTGACACAGATCAAGAGGGTTGGAAGAGAAACGTCCGCGAGGTCAGCGCGTACTCGGCCGATCCGGAGCTCGCGCACGAGGACGCGCGCAGGCGGCGTCCAGGGCGACAAAATCTGAGGCGACAAAATCTGAGACGTCCAACGTGGCGCGGTTTGAAATTAACGCACCGTTCGAAATGAGTATTTGATCGACTGCCGCGATGATCCCGTAGAGCATACAACCTCCCCCTCTCGCCGTGGTTGCCCGCAGCAAGTTGTCCTTCCACGCATGTTTCAAGTTCAATCGGCCCCGCCTGAACCGCAAATTCGTTCAGCCGCCACGCCGCGCTCCTCAGCCCGTCCGTCCTAACCTGCCCGAGTACTTCGCCTTCAACGCGCTTCTCGGTCGGCCGGTCTCGTATCTCTCTTGTTCGAAGCAAACGAGACCTGCGCCCCGCCCGAGAAATTTCGACACAGAACCACCATCCTCACATTGCTATGAGGTTCGATCCGACAATCGCTTGGAAAGCGTCGCCAACGCGCACACCGCCGCCGATTTGCACGTCCGCCCCGTATCTCAAACCGCGCTGGTCTCAAGAGCCGTGGGCGCCGCGAACGATCTAAGAAATACACGATGCGCGGCATCTCGCAATCAATTTGATTCAACGTTTGGCGCTTCTGCGCATTCGAGCTGCGGTGCAGTTATTGTGATAATTGAAAGCAAGTTTTTGAATCAGCGCGCAGAATCCCGCGCATCGGGCGCTGTCACAAATCTCGGCATGGCAGCGAAAATTTTTAATAAATTCTTTACAATCGATTGCCGCGAGATCGGATTTTCGAAGCGCTTGGCGTCACTATGGCGTTAAGTGATTAGTGATGCGAAGTTTTTTGCGACTGTTTTTTTGGGTAACTCCCGCGTCACATGTTCGGATGAAACGCTTGGCGCTTTTCCATCTTCGCAGCCTAACGAGCGGGTTTCTCGCACCTGCGCACAGCAGCTCTTGGTCCGCAAAATTGCGGCAGTAAAAATACGGGCACGGAGAAATATGACACGCGATCAGCCGCGCAGCAATGAAACAATGGATCGCAAACAAACAAAAGGCCCGGCGTTGCCGGGCCGTTGACGGATTTCTTCTGCGTTCAGTTCATTTCGCAAGCTTTGCGATCTGATGCGCGAGCCGCGAGACCTTTCGGCTCGCATTGTTCTTGTGAATGATGTTGCGCTGCGCTGCCTGCATCAGTTCCGGCTCCGCGTGCGCCATCGCTTTGAGCGCTGCAGCGCGGTCGCCGCTCTTGATCGCCTCTTCGACCGTTCGTACCGCGCCGCGCATCTGGGTGCGGCGCGACTTGTTGATGATGGTGCGGCGGGCAATCTTGCGCGTCGCCTTCTTGGCGGAAGTGGTATTGGCCATGTTCTCAAATATCCTTCGGCGGTGACCGATCGCTCATGGGGCGGGCTGAAAACGCGCCGGCCGTTCAAATGCGAGATCGACGCTGGTGATGTTTTTCCACCTGTTCTGCGAGCTTGCCATCTAAATAGCGGCGCCGCTCAAAGAACAGCGGCGGCGGGATTGCGCCCGCCGCCATTGCCGCCCTTATAGAGGCCATGCCTTGCAGCGTCAACGATTTCCGACCCCCAAAAGGCCCCGAAAGCCGGCCTTGAGGGCGCCAATAAGGTGCTGATGAGGTTGAATTTCCCCATTCGCCCCGGTATTGGCTGGCAGCGCTTTCGGCTCGCGCGAGAAATAAGGTGACGCATGATCCGCGGTTTTTTCCGACTTGTGGGGCTATTGCTGCTGGCGGGCGGATTTATCTTCATGGTCTATGACGGCGCGCGCTGGGTCGCCGATCAGAACCTGCGCTTCACCCGGTTCGGCCAGTTCTGGAACGACATCCACCAATCCAGCCAGAACGCTTTTCGGACCTGGGTGGAAGGCATGGCGCCCTGGCTCTGGAGCGGTTTCGTCAGGGTCGTGCTGGACCAACCGGTTTTTGCGGTGCTGGGCCTTTTGGGCATTGTCTTGATGCTGGTGTTCCGGCCGCGCAAACCCCTGATCGGCTATTCCAGGAACTGAGCGCGCGCGCGCGCCCCGCGAGAACCGCCAGCGAAGTGGCGGGCGAGATCTATGTCCGCTTCCCGTCGTAACGGGACTATGGTTGCCGACGTAAAGACATATATTAGAGCCGTCAATTTCCCTTAAGATCCTGCCTTCGGGAGGTAACCCATGTTGTTCATGCGCAAGACCACCGCGTTGCCGAGCGCAGCCGAGGCGCTGCCTGGACGTGCCACGCCGATCCCCACCGCACCTAGGCATTTTGTGAACGGTCGCCAACTGCAGCCGCCTTATCCGCAAGGTCTGGAGCAAGCCGTATTCGGTCTCGGCTGCTTCTGGGGCGCGGAACGAAAATTCTGGGAGCTCGGCGATGGCGTCTACACCACCGCTGTCGGCTACGCCGGCGGTCATACCAAGAACCCGACCTATGAAGAGGTCTGTTCGGGCCGCACCGGTCACACCGAGGCGGTGCTGGTCGTGTTCGATCCGAAAAAGATTTCCTACGACCTGCTCCTGAAAACGTTCTGGGAAAATCACAACCCGACGCAAGGCATGCGTCAGGGCAATGATGTCGGCACGCAATATCGCTCCGCGATCTACACGTTTGGTGATGCGCAGGGAAAGGCGGCGGAAGCGTCGCGCGCCGCCTATCAAAAGGCGCTCGCCGCAAAAGGCCTCGGCGCCATCACCACCGAGATCG